>CAYHON010000019.1:0-11714 GCA_964358425.1 uncultured Candidatus Saccharibacteria bacterium
GTTCAATGGACAGGACGGAAGCTTGCGGAGCTTCAAATAGGGGTTCGATTCCTCTCGGGGACAAAAATTTTAGTACGGGGCAGGCAGGACAGACCCCTGCGGAGAATCAGATAGGGGCCAGCGCCAAAGACTTGGCGCTGGCGGGAAATTTAGCGAGCCGTGAGCTCCGCTTTCAGCGGAGCGAAGCGAGCGCTAAGAATTTCCCGGGGTTTTGCTGTAGGAAGCAAAACCGATTCCTCTCGAGGGCATTATACGAAAGGTAGATTTTTCTGTCCGAAAAATTTTTACAAAAACTTGGATTACATATCAACTATAATAGTTTCTTCCGCAGACCTCTGGAAACCGGTCGGCTATCTAGTTTTCTTTTTGGCTATGCTCGTGGAAGGTGAAATATTCCTTTTTGTGGCCGCTTTTTTGACTCAACAGGGCGTTTTTAATCCGTTTATTATGGCCCCGGTAGTCCTGACCGGCATAACCGTCGGAGACATTTTATGGTATCGCCTTGGCCTCAAGCTAAACCATTCCGCTTCCCGCCTCGCGCGCTGGGCCGAGAAAATATCCAAACCCTTCGACCACCATCTGTCCACCAGGCCAATGCGGACTATTATGATATCTAAATTTATCTATGGAGTGCATCGGGCCATAATTATACGCTCTGGGATACTCAAAATCGACTTCCATAAATTTTTAAAATACGACTTCCGGGCCAATTTAATCTGGCTGGTGGTGGTAGGAGGCTTGGGCTACGCCTCTGGCGCCTCATACCACCTCATCAAAGGTTATTTACGCTTTGCCGAGATAGCTATACTCGGCATAATCATTTTATTCTTGATTTTGGAGCGCCTCCTGGCCCGTTTAGCCCGAGAATAAAGAGTATTAGACCCTTTGTTTCTTAGCTACGGCTTGGAAATGAAAAACAGCCCCAAATCTGCCCGGGGCTGTTTTTTCTTGTGCAAGAGTAAATAACTTGTTTAAATTACAGCATGTTAAAGTTATCCTGCGACACACCCCTGACCGACTGGCCGAGAGTAAACCGCAAGATTTGGCCGGCCTTAAAGCATCTGGGAATCCGGACCATCCGTGATCTGCTTTTTTATTTTCCGGCGCGCTACGACGATTTCTCCAATCTTAAAAATATCTCCGATGTTGAAATCGGAGAAACGGTGACCATCTGCGGGCGAGTAGAAAAAATAAAAAACAACTACATCGGCGGGAGAATCCGGGTATTCACCGACGCGCTTATCAAAGATGACACCGGAAGCATAAAGGCGGTTTGGTATAACCAGCCGTTTTTGATAAAAAATTTACAGGTTGGAGATATAGTAAATCTGGCGGGAAAAGTAGCGCTTAATAAATCCGGAAAACATTTGCAGAATCCCGCGCACGAGAAAGTGACAAGCGACAAGCGACATGTGACAGGTTTAAATTCAATACATACCGGAGGATTAGTAGCAATATATCCCGAAACTAGAGGCATTACTTCACGCTGGCTAAGATTTTTGATTAAAAATGCTATTGATTTGCGGCATACCATGTTTGATCCTCTGCCAAAAGAGGTCATAAAAAAATATGGTTTGCCGGAAATAAGACAAGCGGTTTTTTCCATCCACTTTCCTAAAAATATAGCAGAGGCCGAGACTGCCCGCAGAAGGTTTGATTTTGAAGAATTATTTTACTTGCAGATGCACGCGCTTATGGAAAGATCGCGCCTCAAGCAAAATTCCGCCCCGGCCATAAAAACCGACCTGAATTTGTTAAAAAGTTTTGCACAATCTCTTCCCTATACTTTGACCGATGCCCAAAGACGGTCCATCTGGGAAATCGCCCGAGACATGGAAAGACCTCATCCTATGAACCGCCTCCTTGAGGGAGATGTGGGTTCCGGAAAAACGGTAGTAGCCGCCGCCGCATCGCTACTTGCCGTAAAACAGGGGTTGAAAGTAGCTTTCATGGCTCCCACCGAGATACTGGCGCGCCAACATTATGAAACTCTAAGACAAGTTTTGCAACCTTATGCTATTAAAGTAGGGCTATTGGTAGGGTCAGAGAAAAAAATAACCGGCAACTCGGAAATATTGGTGGGCACTCACGCGCTCATCCAAAAAAATGTAAAAATAAAAAACTTGGGGCTTATAATTGTGGATGAACAGCACCGGTTCGGAGTAGAGCAGCGCGCCCTTCTTCAGCGACAAGAGACAAGTGACAAGCAACAAGGAAATGCATTGGAGAATTCCATGTCACATGTTACATGTCACATGTCACTACCCCACTTTCTTTCTATGTCCGCCACTCCCATCCCCCGCACACTCGCCCTCACCATCTACGGAGATTTGGACGTATCGGTGCTGGATGAGATGCCCAAATCACGGCTAAAAATAATAACCAAGATCATTGAGCCCAAACAAAGACCGCGAGCTTATGACTTCATCCGCCAGGAAGTATCCGCCGGAAGGCAGACCTTTGTCATCTGCCCGAGGATAGAGCTTTCCGACAACGACAAAAAACCTGCCGGCAATAATTATTCCCAGCAGAAACTTCTTCTTTGGGAGGTAAAGGCGGTCACCGAAGAATATAAAAAATTATCCCAGGAAATTTTTCCCGACCTGAAAGTCGGCATGCTCCACGGAAAAATGAAGGCGAAAGAAAAGACAAAAATAATGTCCGATTTTAAAAATAAAAAAACGGATATTTTGGTCTCAACCTCCGTGATTGAAGTAGGAGTGGATATCCCTAATGCCACGATCATGCTGATAGAGGGAGCCGAGAGATTTGGCCTGGCCCAGCTGCACCAGTTCCGCGGACGGGTGGGACGGGGAGAGCACCAGGCTTACTGCTTTCTATTCCCCACCGAAAATGGTTTATCAACCAGCCGGCTTAGGGCCATGGAAGAAACACAGAACGGCTTTGAGCTGGCTGAAAAAGATTTACAGATTCGCGGTCCGGGAGATTTTTTTGGCCACAGGCAGTCGGGAGAAATATCCAGCGCGCTTATGCTGGCCACCAAAAACCCCCGGCTCGTACAGGACATAAAAGCCGAGGTTTTGGCGGTGGCCCGCCGAAGCCCCGACCTTAAACTCTATCCCGAACTCCGCCAAAAAATGCAGGAGTTGGAAAAGATAATCCATTTGGAGTAAATAAAAATGGGCGCACTAGGATTCGAACCTAGAACCGTTCGGATATAAGCCGAATGCTCTGCCATTGAGCTATGCGCCCTTATAGATTATAAACTAAAACAGTCTCTGATAACTTGCAAGCCCATTAGAACCTTTTTAGCTAAAACACCACTGTTTACTATAACATTACATGTTCCGTGTCCAAAACTTTTATAGGTTAGGTTTTTAAAACGACTCTTTTTTATATAGGATTTTTTAAATTGAGAAGTCGGAATATCTAAGACATCCGACCAAAACATAACCTCTTTTTTTATAACCATATCTTCATACAAGTGGAGTCTTATATGTAGATCTTTTTTAGAAACACCTAAATTCTTAAACCAACTTATAAAAAACCTAACCATCGCTGGATCATTGTTAGATACCGAAAGAGAAAAAAGTTGAGTTTTGCCTCCTTCTCCCCAATACAAAAATAATCCCGCCAGAAATAATTCTCGTCTAGAGAATGGTAGAATATTATTTTTTTCATGGTTATAAACACCACGCAAAAGATTTTCTCTATTCTTACGCCTTGTTTCTCTATAATTTTCTATCCTCTTTTGATTCCAATCTCTAAGCTCGCGAATTTTTTTATCAGAAAGGGGATAATCCCTAAGCCATAAACTTAAAGTGCTTTTACTAACTTTTAATAAAGACTTAATCTCGCTATAACTCTTGCCTTCTTTACGAAGTAGTACTGCTCTTTCTCTTATTTTAAACTTAGCCATAAAAAACGAACCTTAAATATATATTTAAACTATACTATATCTAAGGTTCGTGTAAAGTGGCCTTTATTAACCTTTCACTAATTTCTCAAACTCTTCCTTCTCTATAGTTTCTTTGTCTATTAAAATTTTGGCTATTTCATCCAGCTTTTCCCGGCGCTCGGTAAGGATACTCTTAGCCTGCTCATACGCATCATCCAGGAATTTTTTAACTTCCTGGTCTACAGTCTTCGCCGTTTCCTCCGAATAACTTCTCTCGTTGGAAAAATCCCGTCCCAAAAATACCAGCTCCTCTTTTTCACTCAAAGCAATCGGGCCGATTTTGTCCGACATACCGAAACGGGTCACGAGACTCCGGGCCAAATCCGTTGCTCTTCGCAAATCGTCCGACGCTCCGGTGGTAATTTCTTTAAAAACCAATTTCTCCGAGGCATATCCCCCCAAAGACATGGCGAGGTCTGCCAAGAAGTGAGACCGGGAATACAAGTGGCGGTCCTCCAAAGGAAGTTTCAGAGTGTAGCCAGCCGCGCGGCCACGCGCCACAATAGAAACTTTGTGGATAGGGTCGGCATGGGACATGGAGGCGGCAACCAGTGCGTGCCCCGCTTCATGGTAGGCGGAAATTTTCTTCTCCTCTACGGACAAGATGTGGCTTTTGCGCTCGGGGCCCAGAATGACTTTTTCAATAGAACTTATCAGATCCATTTGGCCGACTTTTTTGCGGTCTTCGCGGGCGGCTAAAATCGCGGCTTCGTTGACAAGGTTGGCAAGATCCGCGCCGGAGAATCCAGGCGTCCTCTCGGCAATCCGGCGCATTTCCACCTCGTCTTCAAGCGGTTTATTTTTAGTATGTATTTTCAGAATCTCTTCGCGGTCGTTGATGTCCGGCAAATCCAAAATAACCCGCCGGTCAAAACGTCCCGGGCGCAGAAGCGCTGGATCCAAAACATCCGGACGATTGGTGCTGGCGAGCACAATGACGCGGTCGTTGGTCTCCATCCCGTCCATCTCCACCAGAAGCTGATTGAGCGTCTGCTCCCGTTCGTCGTGTCCACCGCCAAGCCCCGCTCCGCGGATGCGCCCCACCGCGTCCAGCTCATCCACGAAAATAATTGCCGGGGCGGTTTTTTTGGCCATGCGGAAAAGATCGCGCACGCGGGACGCTCCCACTCCAACAAACATTTCTATGAATTCGGAAGCGGATAAGTGAAAGAAGGGTACGTTGGATTCCCCCGCCACCGCGCGGGCAAGCAGAGTTTTTCCGGTGCCGGGACTGCCCATCAGCAAAACACCTTTGGGAATTTTAGCCCCAATATCCAAAAACTTTTTGGGGTTTTTAAGGAAATCAACCACCTCTACCAATTCCTGCTTGGCTTCTTTCACTCCCGCAACATCCTTGAAGGTAATTTTTTCTTTGGTGTCGTTGGGCGTAATCAGACGCGCTTTGGACTGGCCGAAGGTAAAAGCCTGCGTTGACCCGCGCTGAACTTGCCGGGCCGTCATCCAGATAAAAAGCGCAATGATAATAATAGGCACAATAATCGGCAAAACAAAGCCCATAAAAAAATTAAAGGTGCTGCGGTTGACCACTTTCAAATCTATATCTTTAAGCTTGGTCTGATCTACGCCATAATTCTTAAAAGTTTCAGTAAGGCCGGCTTCGGTTTCTTTTTGGGCCGAGAAAAGCTGATTGTCTTTAGTTTTGATACCAAGCGTTGAGTCCGTTATCTCTATGGATTGAACCTCACCTGCGTTGATTTTAGCTACAACCTCCGAAAGAGAAATTTCTTTCTTCTCTGACGATTGCGGATTAAGCAAAGAATAAATAGCGGAGATCGCCATCAAAAAAACAAGCGCCCAGATTATGTTTTTGGAGAAATTTTTCATCTTTCCTACTCTATCATTACTCGCCCCCGTTTTCAACCGGATTGTTTTCCGGCGCGTCCGGCGCCCAAGATTTTTCCGACAACCCTAGTTCCAGGATTTTTCTTAAGTCAGTCCGGGCAATTTTGGTCGGGCGTACTTCGCGGGGGTTTAGCCCGCCATTTTGGATTGAGTTGGTCGCCGGATCATAATACCAATCGAGTATTTCTTTTATCCGGCCGGGGCGGCTAAGCTCGTGTATGCTCGTCTCCAGCTCCAGCCCCGCGCGCGTGGCCTCCTCCACCCTTAAGTATGCGGCCAGTGACCGCAAATCAATCCTCTTGGCCGGGCGGGTCAGGATATTTAAGTGGCCCGATGTAAGCCATTGCGCCACTACATCAAATTTGCCGCCCAGTTGCGAGCGCAAAAACCCAGACATACTGCCGTTGTCGGAATTTATAATAATTGTTTTTAATTTTTTATCTCTTTGCTTTACTTCAAAAATTTCTACCTCTTTTCTTTGCATTTTTTCTTCAAACTCGCGGGGCATCTCGCGAGTCCTCCTTTCCTCTTCCTGATAATGCGCAATAAGCAGAGGTAAAATTATCTCCGCCACCCGGGCCGGATTTTTTACCAGACTTTTGTTGAGACAGGTAATCAAAGCCGAAAGTCCAAAGGCGCGATCCAGCGGATCTTCGGAAACCGTTCCCTTGCCAAAAAAATCATCGCGGCGGGCGTATTCTAAAAGTTTAACCAGAGCCGAATCATCTTGCACTCCCAAATATTGGGATACCAAATCGGAGGTGGTAGTTTTATCCTTGGTTTGATGATGGTCAAATTTCCCTCCTCCCAAATCAATCAACACATATCCTTTTTTATCCAAAGTATCCTCGGTTTCCCCCTCCGGCATCACCTGCCAGAAATCTATCTCGGCCTGCTTGATGCCAGGAAACTTTTCCTCCCCGAATTTCTTCAAAATGAAAATAGCCACGATGGTGTCGGGCTGGGTTCGGGTCGGAAGAATGATTTTGGTGTATGCGTTTGACATTTATTTATATCTATAATATACTATAAAACAGTAATCTTGTCAAAACAAATGTTACATCAGCGGTATTTACCGAAAGGAGTAAATTTTGGGCACCGGTTGGACAGGTTTAGACGGTAAAAGATTAGCCAAGCTTTTAGCGAATCTCGCTTGGTATACCCCATCTTCCAATCCGAAAGATGAGACGGCCAAGCTGAAGGCAGTGGTGGATTTTTGGGATTCAGAGTCCTTGGCCAAATTGGCCCAAGATTTCCGTCCGGAAAATCTGCGTCAAGAAAAGCTTCACCCCATGCACGGCTTCGGACACATGGTGGAAATGTTCGCGCTGAATCATGCGCGAGAGATGTTATATAATTCTCCGGAAGGAGAAGAAATTTCCCGGGTATTGCTCAACATGCTCCATGAAGGAGAAGTTTCCAACGGTCTCACCCACCACCTCAAAAACGCTGACCGAGTTGTTTTTGAACAAGAGGGACAGACGCTGAAGGTGAAAGCCTTGGTGGAAGTAAAATCTTCCGCCCGGGTGGCGAGACTTAAGGAGACACAAATCCTGCGTCAGAAAGATTCCCTGCAGGTTCTGTTGCGGAAAATTGCCGCGCAGGAGACCGCGGGAACATCCGGGGTTATGTTTCAGGGAAAAAGAATTGAAATTGCCGACTCCTTGACCAGTTTTATTTTTCTGCCCAAAGGCGAAGGAGAAAAGCTCATAGCCAACCATTCACCGAGATGGGAAGATATGAGGCTGGTAATCCGGGAAATGGAGCTGTCTTTGCCCGAATTCATCTTTCTGGCCGAGATGCTTTGGCCGGATTTTGGGACAAAGTGGATGGACTTCAGCGACAGTTTGTTTATAGCCAGCCTTAAACAATGGGGAGCTGAAAAACTGGCTAAACTGTTTGCAGATAGTATTCCGAAGCAGTATCTCGGACCACTAGTGATTTTTTCCTGTCTTTTCCAGAAAGTCCCTGTCTTGGCAGAAGGGGTTATCTGGGCAAAAAGTCTGATTGACAACAACAGCTCGTTTGGAGACAAGCCCCTGGCAGAATCGGGGATTAGTGGTTGGGAAAAAGATTTTTTGAGGAAGTTTTCGGCGATGCATAAATACGGAGTTTTCGTCAAAGATATGAAAACGGACATCTTTGACCTATCAGTACGCTCGTTCCTGGCCGGTCTCCGCCGTCTGCGAGCAATGGCCAAAATGCTTCCGCAGATGACCATGGCTCCGTTTGATGTAACGATTTTACAGTAAATTTAGCCCCTCTGGCGCTTGTCGTCAGAGGGGCTTAGTATTTCCGCTCGCCCATAGGGCATAGAAATTGAAAAAATAGAATTTTTAAAGCCCCTACGGTTCGCCGTAAGGGCTTTGTCTGTTTTGGAGGTCCTTTCTACCTCCGTTCCCGGTTCGCCTGCTGGCGAATCGGGGGATTGCGCTTGATGCACTCCATGATGACCTCGTCGGAGTGAGGACAGGCAGGCGCGCCCGTGTAGATGGCACCGCCCCAGATGATATGCCCGCCTTCCGCCATGTGCCAGTAGGAGCCGTCCTTCTTCGGCCCCCAGCGCAACTCCGGCGGATCCAGCTCCTTGAGCGCGACGAACAGCCGCGTGACGTCAAGATGGTTCGTCAGGACGGCCAGATGCCCACGAGAATTCCGCGCCAGCGTAACGTCCGCGTGGCGCGAAACTTCGTTGGTGACGAACTGGCTGTCTGTGTAGACGACCAGTCCCTTCATCCGAGTCAAGCCGTCGCAGACCCCGAAGGTAGTCAGGTCGCCCTTGTTTTCCTCCCACCACCGCTTCGCGTCCTCTTGCGCCGGCTTCACCCTATCGTGGACATCGAGCCAGAAGTTGATCTCGCCCCGCATCCGTTCAATGGTCAACATTCCTGACCCCTCCCAGCGGTAGCGCAGCTGCCACATGTGCCAGAGGAGGGACTGCGGGGTGAAGAGCGCGTAGTTGCAGTTCTTCAGAATCTCCAGGAGACCTTGAAACTGCATCTCGAACTCCTCGTCTCTTGAGTACTTCACTGCCAGCCCGCAATCCATGACTTGCACGAAGCAGTGGATCACGAACTCGACACGCTCGATGACTTCCCTCCGGTCGCACCCTAGTTGGTAGGCCATTCTCATGTCTTTCACCATGCTTCGGTGGAAGTTGCGGAGCATCCCTGTCTTGTTGTTCTCCCCCGCGAGCCGGACAAGTTCGGTGATTCCCGGCGGGAGCGGCCGCCCCGTGAGTTTGGCGATGAACTCGGTCGCCGACCTCGCGTCCCCACCTTTGTTATACTTCGTGGGGCCGAGGTCAATCGGCAGAGTACCGTTATGGTACATCGCCAGCAAATCCTCCGCCGACAGAGCAGGATTATCACAAAATCCCGATATCGGCAGATCCACCCCCAACAAGACCTCGGCCGTATAAAGCGCCGCGACCTTGTCAAAGGGCGGGTTGTTGGGCAAAAAAGCCCCGTGCGGCATCACGAATTGCATCTTGCGCTCCTTTCTGTACCAAGCTTAGCTTGGTATAAGAGTAAAGTGGTTTCTTTACTGTATATTCGACTATCAAAAAATCAATATCTTAATTATATCATATCTACAAAAATAATCAAGCCCCGAAGGGTTACCCTTTGGGGCTTGAGGTTAATTAAGACGCTTTTGGCGTCATTGTTCATTGTTGTTCAGGTGTTTCGTCATCAGGCGACGACGAGCTCGACTGTGGTCGGCGCGGCCTCGGGGCTCGATGCCTCGGGAACCGCCGGAGTGTCGTTCGTCGGCTGTGGTGCCGGCGTCTCCTGCTGTGTCGGAGAAGCTTCCTTCTTGGCTGGCTGGAGATAGATGGGCAGGGTATTCATGTCGTGAGTGAACGCCAGCCACCCCCCGCGGAGAGCCGCCCGCAACTTCACGGGCAGGTCGTCCTGGTCGTGGGTCTTTCCCACGAGCCCGCCGAACTCCGCCGCCGTGACTCCCGCCACGGTGTAGAGAACCTGCCAGGCCCTTCCGGTCCGACTGACGATCATCCCGATGGAGACCGTGTTGTCGCTGTCCCGTCGTCCTTGCTGGGACGGGCCCATCCTCCATCTGTCCGAAGACAGGGAGAAGGTGACCGTCCCATCCGGAGGATCCTCGCCGAGAAACGGCGAGAAGTTGTCCTTGTTGAGCCGCCTGGCTCCCAACTTCTGCGCAACCTGGAAGAGCACGCAGTCCCGCTCAAACTCCGTATTTCCCAGAAGCGCCCGCCGGAGCTGCCGATACTCGTTCGGCATCTCCGATCCCTTCTGCTGGAAGACGGTGACTTCTCCCGGCTCCTTGAACTTCGAGAGCCATTTGAAGTCGTCCCGTCTCTCCACCCCCTTCACCCACTGGAGGGTGAACTTCTGCCCACCACTCGTGAGCCGAAAGACGAATTGAAACCCGTCCTCCTGCCTCACCTGCCCGAGAACCACCCCAGGAGTCGCGTCCTTGAACTCCTTGTAGGTCCTTACGTCTATCCCGCTGGGGTTCAACAGACGACTGACTTCCTCACGACTGGCATTCGCAGCCTGTTCGCGGCGGGCCTTGATTTCCCGCTCGCGACGCTCCTCTTCCAGCGCCTCCCCCAGCCACCGGGCGATCCGGTATGGCTTGGTCACGCTGAAGTCGAAGACCCCCCCGTCATGAACCTCGAACTCCACGTCAATCTGCTTCTTGGAGTGGACCTTGTCCTGCTTGTCCACGGGCATGAAAAGCTCGTGGCAGGCCTCCACCCCTACGGCCTTGCGGATACGCAGACCACCGTCGGGGTTATCCGTGTCCAGCTCCACCAGGGCCGTGAGACCGCTGTGGGTTAGAACAATCGTCTCCCCCCGACCGAGCAGAAGGTCTTCGAGGGAGGAAGCGTAACTTCCACTCCCTTGGACCGCCCCAATCTCCTCGTCCGTGAGGAGATGCTCCGCGATTTCGTGCATCCGGGCGTTGACCCGGATTTCAGACGCCGCGGAAACCCCCGCCGACAGCACGTCCAGGGCCTCGTAGATGTCCCTGATCTTGCTGTCCACGGGCTTGGAAACCGTCTTGCGGTATATCCTGTTACCGAAGATGATGGTTCCCGACACGCTCTGCTCCAGCGCCCCACACGCAACCGCGGGGGCGCAGATTTCGTTCTGCGTGAACTCGATAGACACCGTGTTGGGGTCCAACAGCGGGGTCTGGCCGTCGGCCGAAAAGATTTTTGCCATGACTGGCTCGAGCCCCTTGAGCATGCGGGTCCGCGCGGTCACCAAACCGACGAAGTCCGGCCGCCCGGAGATCTCCGCAGCCTTTCGGCTGAAGGAATCCCTGGCCGTTGCCATCCTCGCGAGCTGATTCTGCAGTTTCGCGAGACCGTCCGCCGTCTGAAATGCCAACGTGGTCTCAATCGCGAGCTCGATTTCCTTAATCTTGGGATCGATATCCTTCAGCGCCCGAGCGCTAAGGAAAAAGATCCCCATCGTGTCATCGTCCGACGTCACCGCTCCCACCGTCATGGCCAGGAGTGTCTGCTGCCAGTTGCTCAACATGACCTCGGCATCACTCTGCCCCGCGACATCCACCGCCTGAACGGGCGGCTGTACGATCTCCACTGCCCTGCCGTTGCCGTCCTTCTTGGTCGCCACCGGCTTACTCCGGAGCGTCCCTTTAGAGGCAAAGGCCTCTTGAACTGCATTGTTCACGGTAAAACCTCCGCGAAAAAACATGGGAAAACAGTACATTGGTTGACATCCTCTGCCCAAATTAATCAAAACCCGTTAACCACCTCCTTAGAAATATAAGAGTCTGTTAAAACACCTGATTGAAAAGGAACTATCCAAATCTAAATCTGCTTATATGTTATCACATAAGCAGATTTACGTCAACCCTATGTCATGGTTCAATAGCTTGGAGCCACCTCAAGTTAATAGTAGCAGGCATTAGCGGT
>CAYHON010000020.1:0-7667 GCA_964358425.1 uncultured Candidatus Saccharibacteria bacterium
CACCAAAAAAATAAGGCAACTTTCGTTGCCTATTTTATTTATTTTTTTCAATCCTGCCGCGCGGCTAAATTTTCTAAACCCCCATCCGCTCGCAAAGCGCTTCAAAAGCAGTCTTGGTCAATATACCCGAAACTACCCACCAGTCTTTGATGTTCGCACTTACAATCCCGTCGCAGTATTGATCCCCGAAATCCCCCAAACCGGGAAAGATATAGCCAAGTTCATCTATACCTTCATCCAGAGCTCCCGTTAAAATCCGTACACCCGGAAAATTGTGGAGGACATGATCCACTCCTTCGGGAGCGGCGATAACGCATACCACGATGATATTTTCCGGGCTGAATCCCCAACGGACAAGATGCTCTAACGAATCCACCGTAGTATTCCCGCTGGCAATCATGGGATCCGCCAGAATAACCTTGCTAAAAAATCCTCTGGCCATTTGGGGAGAAGGTTCTTCATACCAAGTTTCTATCTCTAGAGTATCTTCGTTACGCTTGGACCCCAGATGATAAAAATCGCAAAAGCCGCATCGCACCGCCACCGACCCGAAGGCAAGTCCGGCGCGCCAGGGAAGCAGAACCGTGGTTTCCCCCGGATTAATGCAGAAATCTTTAATAGCCTTGTCGAAGAGAATCTGGGTTATTATATCCGAGGCTTTTCGGAATCCGCCAGGACTAATTTTATCTACCCCTAAAATGTAGTTATACCGTAAGGCCGCGAATATTCCACTCGGAATACTGTGGACACCCGCTATGGAAAGACTGCCACCGGCAATGTACATTTGCATCTGGCCCCAAAGCAAAGCCATTTCTTCTTCGTCCAGCCGCAAGAAACTACAGCCCTGCTTGCGGCGGGTAAACATAACCTTTCGCAAATCTTCCAATCTGCTAAGCCTAATCCTCAAAGGAAAGTTCCGAATAATTTTATACCTTTCCTTAATCCGCCTGTATGATTCCAGCAGATGCGGGGTGAGGTCATTCGTACCGTTCATTTTGTCCTTTCGGGTTTAGATCCAATCCTTCGGTTTTTTAAAATATTCTGTTGCCAAAAAGCTTAATTACTATATAATAATAAAAAAAGAAAAAAGTCAATGTCCAAAATTTTTGTCGTCGTCCCGACTTATAATGAGCGTGAAAATTTAAAACCTCTGGTGGAGGAAATTTTTGGTTTAAAAATTAATGGATTAAGCGTCTTGGTGGTGGACGACAACTCCCCCGACGACACCGGACAGCTTGCCGACGAGCTGTCGCAAAAATATCCCCTGCAAGTTCTGCACCGGGCGGAAAAACAGGGGCTGGGCAAAGCCTATGTGGAAGCCTTCAAAGATATATTGTCGGTGGAAAATCCGCCGGATTATATCATCCAGATGGACGCTGATTTTTCGCACGACCCTAAAATAATTCCTAAAATGCTTGAGGAAATAAAAGATCACGATTTAGTTTTGGGCTCCCGCTACGTGCCCGGAGGAAAAATAGAAAATTGGGATTTAGCGCGGCGGCTCATCAGCCGCTTCGGCAATTTCTACGCCCGTCTGATTTTAGGCCTTCCCTATCGCGATCTGACCGGCGGTTTCAAATGCTTCCGCCACGAGGTTTTGGAAAATATAAATCTGGATTCCTTAAGTTCGGTAGGATATTGTTTTCAGATAGAAACCACTCTGCGGGCGCACCGGCGGGGATACAAAATCCGCGAGACCCCCATCACTTTCGTGGAAAGAAAAACGGGGGTTTCCAAATTCAATCCGTCGATTATTTCCGAAGCTTTTTGGCAGGTTTTTTTAATGCGCTGGCGCCGGTAACAAATCTTTTTTCACCAAAATATAATAGCGGTCATCTATTATCTCCGCCCCGTATTTTCCGGAGTCGGCGTATTTTTGGATGTGTTCGCGGAACTTCTCCGGCGTGTCAAAACCAAAATAGTCTTCGTTATCAAACAAAACCATATCGACCGACCCGCCTACCGGCGAGGCAGGCTCCGGCTCCTGTCCCAGCAGATAAATATACTCACGACCGGTGAGATGAGGCACGAGACGCGTGGCAGCGGAGACGGATAAACCCGGTGGAACTTTAGCCACCATCCGGCTAAAAATTTCCCGCTCCCCGCCCGAACCAAACATAGCATCTTGAGAAAAATTAAAAGGGCTTAGCGGAGAGTGGATAAAATATCCGGCCAGGAGAGCTACGGGCAAAATAATTTTTAGACAAGTTATTTTAGTAGATGGTGAGCTTGTTGAACCATTATCTTCCAACCACTTGATGCCATAGACGGCGGAAAAAAATATCCCGGCTATCAGCACGGCGTCATACTGAAAAGCCCCTGAAAATTGCGGAGTGTACATAGTCAGCAAGTTTTGGGCGAGCCCGGGCGCAAGCAATATACACTGACGCCGGGCCAGTACAGGCATAAAAGCTACGGGCAAAAACAGCCAGAAAATATAGGTTAGTTTCGGCCACATCCAAATAGTCTCCCAAAATAGGCTGGGATGCAGAATGACATTTTTAACAATTTCCGAAAAGTTGTGCCCCAGCTGGCTGTAGCGGTCTAGGCGGAGAAGTCCGCCCCCCGCGAAGGGCATAATTATTTTGGTGGCCAGGAGAAAATATAAAACCGACAATCCTAAAACCCAGAGTCCGGCTTTTTTTTCTTTGGTAAAAATCAGATACAATCCGACAAAACCCGCGCCGATAATCGCCTCCTCCTGGGTAAAGGCCACCAATCCCAAAAAAACTCCCATCCACAGCCAGTTTTTTTTCTCCAAAAAATAAAAAGCGGTCAAAAACAGGGGTACCGCGAAGGCGATTGGATGGAAATCAAACAAATTGACAGAATGCAGGGACGGATAGATGAGGTAGCCGAGAGAAAGAAGGAGGGCTAAAAACCTGGTTTTAAGTATCCTTTTGGCGGTAAGATACAAGGGTACTGCGCCCAGCGCTAGCGCCGCGGTTTGGACAAGCAGAAGAAAATACGGGCTGGGGAAAATGGCGTAGCCGGGCACTAGGAAAAACAAAAAAGGGCTGAAGTGGACGGCAAAATGATTGGACAGCGGCTCCAGCGTCCCCCGCATAATATTTCCGCGCGCCGTATTCCACATCAGCTGGTCAAAAATACCCAGATCCCAGGCCTGTGTTTGGAAATAATAATGCTTCAGGACAACAATAACACCGACCGCCATTAAGTAGGCAAAAATACCGCCAAACAAAATAATTTTTTCCTTTGCGCGCATTTTAGATGTATTTTAAACTAGATGTAGTTTAAATCCTGTTATCTTAGGATAAAACAATGAAAAAGAATTGGCTAATCATAATTTTGGTACTGGCCTCCCTGCTCCGTTTTTACGGCCTTGGGCGGGGAGACACGATGAACGACGAAGTTTATTACGCCTTCCGCGGACTGGGGATGGTGGATTTTGACGAGGGTAAATATCAAACCACACCGCTCGAATGGTTTAATCCGCAAGTTCCCTGGTGGACCAGTCTCTCTTTCCACGACCACCCCCCGCTGGTCTTTGCTGTCCAGCACTTTTTCCTGAAAATATTCGGCGACAATAATGCCGCTTTCCGCCTGCCCTCCGTCATTTTGGGCGCGCTCTCGGTATATTTGATATATTTGCTCGGCAAAAAACTTTTTTCCAAAAAAGCGGGGCTGTGGTCTGCGGGAATTTACGCCGTCACTTTAAACGGCGTCTATATTTCCCGTACCGGTCTGCAGGAGCCGTATGTTATTTTCTTTTTTCTGCTGGTATCTTTTCTATTTCTGAAGGCACTCGAAAAAAATAAGTATTTTATCTGGACGGGCCTTGTCATCGGTCTCGGCGGACTCGCCAAATATAATTTTTTCATAGCCGTACCCATACTTTTACTCTACCTTCTGCTTTTCCGCCGCCGGACGTTCCGACTTAAAGAGTTCTGGCTGGGGCTATTGCTGGCCGTTTTAATATTTTCTCCGGTTATTGTATACAATATACAGCTTTACCGCGCAGTCGGGCATTTTGATTTTCAGCTGTCGTATATGCTGGGGCAAAACCATCCCGAGTGGCAGGTCCAGCCCGGCAAAGAAGTTGGCAGTCTGTCTGACCGGCTCAATAATTTCCTACCGCGGATGATTGCGTCCAATTCTTGGGTCTTTTTGTTGCTCGCTTTAATTTCGATGTTCGCCTTCATTTTTAAATTTATCAAAAAAAATAAGGAAAAATTACCGGAAAAAACTTTTTTGACTTTTTGGCTGGTATTTCTTTTCGCACTCATCATGCTGGTCGGCCCCTCTTACCGATTTTTAACCATGCTCACTCCTTTCCTGGCTCTGGCGATCGGATTTTTCTTGAGCCAGGTATCCGAAAAACTACGACCGAGCGTTGAAGCGATTGAGGAGCGGAGGCGACGAAATACTGAGCGCGCCAACGCGAATGTGGGAAGTACTGAGTTCAGCAGAACGAATGTAAAAAAATATCTTGGCTGGGCCGGACTAACCCCGTTAGAAAAAAGAAACCTTCGGTTTCTGCCGACCTGCCTTTGGCAAGTCGGATTTCTAACGGGGCTGATAGTTTTTGCGGGTTTTGAAATTTTTTATTCATATAACAATCAACTCGCCTACTACCCCATCGGGACTACTCCTTGGTTTTCTTCCAAAGTGAGATATGAAAATTATAACTGGGGTTACAATGAGCTGGATGATTACCTGCGTAAAGAATTTGCCGGAAAAATGCCTCTGCTTACTTTTGACGTAAAATATCAATTTTTGGAAAATCTCCGACAAAAAGCCCTGCAGGAGGGACTTGCCGCCGGATTGACGCGCGAGCCTTTCCTGATAGTCTACGGCGGCAACTTTGATGACGGGCCCAAGCTTTGGGTGATGGAGCGGCGCATGATGTATAAGGCATGGCCAATCTTGCGGCTGGACGACTACTATAAATACCTAGCGGAGCAGGGAGCGGGTTATTTTGACCGCGCCGGATTCAGACAGCAATATTTTATCTACTCCGCCAACTCCGTTCCCGATGAAAAATTCCGCCGACTGGTCTCCGGTCTAAACCCCGTTCCCATCAAAAACCCCCGAGGAGATATTGTTTTTATGGTTTATAAAATAGATAATTCGCACTAAAAGTAATCCTAGTCAAGATTGTTTTTTTATGGGAGAGATTTATACTTGGAGCAGTCCCTGAAAAAATTTACTGGTATCCAGACTTGATTTCTGAAAGGAGAATATCGTGGCGACCAAATTCGTTCTCCTTGAATTGCCTCTGGAATTCCCCGACGGAACAGAAAAGGTTCTTTATATCGACGGAAACAACAAGATTACCGCGGGAAACGGAAAATTTGGAGACCCCCGGCCCAACGCATTTTCTCTCATAGAGATAGAAGATTGTCCATTTTCGACCCGAACCTGCCGGGAAGTGTGCTACGTAGGCCGTCTGCAGCAAGCCGAGCCGGTAGTATACCAGGCCTATGAACACAATAGTCGGGTAATCCGAGAGATTCTAAAGCGCTCCGACCACCAGCTTTACGCTGAAATTATTCTTTCAAAATGGATAGCTGAAAATTGCGCCGGCGGGTTCCGCTGGCACGTATCGGGAGATATTTTTCCCCATCAATATGCCGAATTTATCCAGCATGTCTGCCAAGGCACTCCGGAAATTCCGTTTTGGCTCTATACCCGATCCTTCGTTTTTCTCGACCCCTTGCGTGAGGTTCGCAATCTGGTGATAAACTTATCGGCCGACCAGGATAATTACAACTTGGCTCTGGCCTTGCATAAAATCTGGGGATATAGACTCTGCTACCTCACCGTAGACGGGCAAGTCCCTCCCAGCTTGCCGAGAGGTTCAGTAATCTTTCCGAATCACGAACTTCGCGGACGAGATTTGCCTCCCGGAGAACGGGCCAACACCCCATTCTGGCAATCATTGAATTATGCGCAACGATCTATGATCTGCAAGGCCGACTACTTCGGCCAAAAAGACCGCCGTCGTTGCGATCCCAACCACTGCAATATATGTCTGGTACGTCCTGCCCACGAAATACCGGATTTGCTCTGACTTTTTTTCCGGCTTAAAAACTAACAGACAATTTCCATCGGCTGTTTTTTTATGATAGCTTTAGAATAATGGCCTCCATAAAAATAACCGAAGTAAAAGAGGAAAAAGATTATACTCCCCTCTCCGTCGCCCCGACGGCGTCTTTTCATCAAAGTTTTTTCTACGGCCGGTGGCAGGAAAAAATGGGACGGCGCGTCCGCCGTTTTAAAATTGAGCGGGACGGCCGGAGTTGGGGATTTTTTCAGATTACAACTTATCCGCTGATCTTGGGTAAAAACTATTGCTATATCCCCCACGGACCGATACTCGCCGGCGAGCCGGACGAGGTTTTTCTGCAAGAATTCCGCCGGACCATCGCGCGGGTTTTAAAAGAAGAGCGAGGAGTATTTGCCCGTTTTGATTTTTATTCTCGCCCCCACGACGGTATCGGAGTAAATCCGGCTTTCAACGGACAAATAAGACACCGGGGATATAAAAAAACTCCTCCCTACGCGTACCAGTCGGCCTCTTTCCAGTCCAAATTCAACTGGGTGGTAAATATAGACAAAAATCCGGAGGAGCTGCTGGCGAGCACCCACAGCAAAACCCGCTACCGCATCCGCTACGCCGAGAAACACGGGGTCACCACCGAGGTGGCCGACGGAGAAGATATGCAGGAGCATTTTGAAACTTTCTGCGGGCTGATGCGCGAGACGGCAAGTCGCGCCAAATTCAATCTCCACCCCATTAAATATTACCGGGCCATCTTTGACGACGCCCTCACTAATCCGAAAATCAATTTGGTCTTGAGCCGATACCAAGACGAGATTTTGGCGACCTACATCATAGTGTACTTCGGAGATATAGCCTTCTATCCGCTGGGCGCCTCCAACCGCAATCACAAAGAGTTGATGCCGACTTACCTGACTCATTGGCGGGCGATTTTGGAGGGACAGAAAAACGGATGCAAATATTATAATTTCGGCGCGGTTAATGTCGGCGATAAACTGCACAATCAAATGTGGGAAGGTATCAGCGAATTCAAAACCCGCTTCAAGGGGGAGGTGCTAACCTACAACGATTCTTACGATATTGTCGGCCAGCCTTTTTGGTATATTCTTTACAATCTGCGGAAAAAAATAAGGCCTCCGGCGCACAAAAAAGCCATGAAGCTGGAGGAGGAATAAAAATTGAAATCCTTACTAAAAAAATTAATACCCTCCTCCTTACTATCCGCCTATCACTATTATCTCGCGCGCTTCGCGGCTTTTTGGTACGGCCACCCGTCAAATAAATTGATTGTAATCGGCATCACCGGCACCAAAGGCAAAACCACCACGGCCAATTTTATCTGGTCGGTTTTGAATTCCAACGGCCTGTCTTGCGGCCTTATCGGCACGGCCAATATCCGGCTCGGCCAAGAGGAGCGGATGAACAAATACCACATGACCATGCCCGGGCGCTTTGTGACCCAGAAACTCCTGCGCGAAATGGTAAAAAAAGGCTGCCAATACGCGGTGCTCGAGGTAACCTCCGAGGGTGTGAAGCAGTGGCGTCACCAAGGCATAAATTACGATATGGCGATTTTCACCAATCTCACCCCCGAGCATCTCCCCTCGCACGGCGGCAGTTTTGAAGAATATAAAAAAGCCAA
>CAYHON010000020.1:7767-10978 GCA_964358425.1 uncultured Candidatus Saccharibacteria bacterium
CCCCCGAGCATCTCCCCTCGCACGGCGGCAGTTTTGAAGAATATAAAAAAGCCAAGGGTATATTTTTCGCCACCCTCGCCGAGCGACCGAGCGAAGAGCGAGGAAGTACTCAGCACAGCAGTGCGAATGTGAGAAAATATAAAATCATCAAGGGGATAAAAATAGAAAAAACCATAATCGCCAATGCCGATAGCCCCCACGCCGATTATTTCCTAAATTTCCGGGCAGATAAAAAAATCACTTACAGTGTGGAGGGGCACGCCAACTACATCGCCAAAAGCATAAACTCTACTGACGTTGGAGTGGAGTTTTTCGTAAATCCGACGGTATATAAAATAAATATTTTGGGAGCTTTTAATGTCTACAATGCTATGCCCGCCGTCATCGTCGGCTATGAGGCGGAGCTGGGCTCCGAACAAATTCAAAAAGGATTGATGAGTTTAAAAATTATTCCCGGACGGATGGAAAAAATAGAAGAGGGGCAGGATTTTACTCTGCTGGTGGACTACGCGCACGAGAAAGAAAGCATGACGGCCGTTTTGAATACCGCCAAAGAGTTGATACAAAAAAACGCCAAAATAATCATCCTGCTCGGGGCCGAGGGAGGCGGACGCGACAAAGCCAAGCGGCCGATTATGGGAGAACTGTCCGCGCGTATGGCCGACTATGTAATAGTAAGCAATGTTGACCCGTACGAAGACGACCCGAAACCCATTTTGGAAGATATCGCGACCGCCTGCGAAAATCCGCCGGGCGGCGGAGACAAAGTCCGCGGAGAAAATTTGTTTGTAATTGAAGACCGCCGCGAGGGCATCCAGAAAGCTTTGTCTCTGGCCAAAACCGGAGATGTGGTGCTCATCACGGGCAAGGGCGCCGAGCAATCCATCACCATCGGCGGAAAATCTTCTCCGTGGGATGACCGATTGGTGGTGAGAGAGGAGTTGAAGAAGGTGTTAGAAAATTAAAGGGTCTTGCCAAAATACCTTGGAAAGTATTATAAAAGAATAGTGCTGGAATCGCCGATACAATAATTAAAAACAAAAAGGTCGAGTGTTCTTTGTTAGAAATTGTTTTAATATCTTAGTCAAGATAAATTATATAAACCTTAAAACGAAAAAATATGGACGAAACAACAACCAATCCAGAAAGCTCGTCTTCCAAATTGATAATCTCGGTTATCGTGGTCGTGCTGGTATTGCTGGTCGGCTGGGCTTTGGTCAAAAAATCATCAGGACCCAAGGCTGAGACCGGCAACATCAAAATCGGCTTTATCGCTCCTCTGACCGGAGACGCCGCGGTGTATGGCGAGCCGGGACGCAATACTGTAGCTTTGGCCACGGAAGAAATAAATAAAGCCGGAGGAATCAACGGCCGGATGCTTGAAGTAATTTATGAAGACGGCAAGTGCAACGGACAGGACGCCGCCAATGCCGCCCAGAAACTGGTCAATGTGGATAAAGTGCAGGCTATCATCGGTGGTTTTTGCAGCGGAGAGTCTTTGGCCGCCGAGCCGGTGGCCACACAGGGCAAAGTATTTCTGTTTTCGCCCGGATCGTCCAGCCCTGACCTGACGGGTAAGAGCAGATTCTTCGCGAGAAACTATCCGAGCGACGCTTCGCAAGGCGTAGTTTTGGCCGATGTGCTCTACACGCAGGAAAACGTGAAAAAAGTGGCTTTTGTACAGGAACAAACCGATTATGCCTTGGGTATCTACAAAGCTTTTGAAACCCGCTTCACCCAGCTTGGCGGAACCATCGTCAAAGAAGAAGTTTTGAGCAAAGACAACGATTTCAAAACCCAGCTGACCAAACTGAAAGCGGTCAAAGCGGAGGCTTTATTCGTGGACACCCAAACTCCCGCCGTCACCGAGCTTATCTTGAAACAAGTCCAAGAATTAAAATGGGCTCCCCGCATAGTAATCAACGATGTGAGCATTG
Organism: uncultured Candidatus Saccharibacteria bacterium; assembly: GCA_964358425.1. Classification (GTDB taxonomy): domain Bacteria; phylum Patescibacteriota; class Minisyncoccia; order Sungbacterales; family HO2-52-23; genus CAYHON01. The sequence goes on from CAYHON010000020.1 coordinate 9,705, forward strand.
GTGACCCCGAGCTTTTGACCAAATATGCTAAATTACTGGAAAATGGTTTAGGAGCCGAATTCGGCACCAACCCCACCAATCCCAAATTCCAACAGCTTCTGTCCGCCTATCAGGCTAAATACGGAGCAGAGCTTCCTTACCAAAGCTATGGCCAGACGGAATATGACGCGGTCTATATCTTGAAAGATGGTTTAACGGCCGTCGGCGACAGCGGCGAGAAGCTGGCCGATTGGATACGGACGGTCAGCGGCTGGCAGGGAGCCTCGGGTCTTGTGACCATTAGAGCCGATGGTGATCTTTCCGGTGGACACAGTCCAGAGATAATTATGAGCGGTAAAAAAGGGCCGTACTTAAAAGAACCTGCGATAGATTAACTTTGAGAGGTTATTTTCTAAAACCCCCGCCATGGCGGGGGTTTTAGAATGTTAAAAAAAGTCAGCTAAGATAGGATAATAATATTATCTTATGGATATTTTTACCCAACTTTTAATAAACGATCTCGTCGTGGAGCACAATATAAAATCTCTCCTGCGGGTGGTGCATCGCGGCTATCTCCTGGACAAGGGCCAAATAGTCGCCCACGCTCCGGCAAGCGAGCTAATAGAATCCAACCTGATAGAGAAAGTTTTTATGGGAAAATTAGTTGACTAAAACGATTTTTGGGGCTATAATTGGTCTATTATGAACATAATCACCATCCCTAAAAAATTGGCCCAGAAAGGAGATTTGGTGCTGATTCCTCGCAAGGAGTATGAGGCTCTTTTAGCAAAAAACGTAAAAGAGTTTATACCAACCGCCTCTGAAAAAAGGGCCATCGCCAGAGCAAAAAAAGACTACGACCAAGGAAAATATATTACTCTCCAAGAACTAAAAAATGAGCTGGCAAGTCGTCGTACATAATACGGCGAGGAAATATCTAAAACGGATTCCAATAAAAGACTCCCGAGAGATGGAAAAGGTTTTGGATGACCTGGGAAACGACCCCTACACCGGGGACATCCAAAAAATGAAAGGTGGGCAAAATATCTGGCGCAGGAGAGTTGGCTTCTATCGAATTATTTACCAACCCTCCGTGGACAAACGGACCATTTTTATCTTGGATATAAGACGACGAACATCAAAAACATATAAATAAATTGGAGACGTGCGTGAGTGGTTGAAACGGACAGTCTTGAAAACTGTTATACCTTAACGGGTATCGGAGGTTCGAATCCTCCCGTCTCCGCCAAGAATCACATTTCGAAAAATCAAGGTTGGAAGCCTCGGCGCAAAGC
>CAYHON010000021.1:0-10785 GCA_964358425.1 uncultured Candidatus Saccharibacteria bacterium
CGCAAGCGGAATATACCGCTAAAAAGTACAAGCTCATTCTCGCTAAAAAAGATTTAGAGGAAAAAATCCATGCTTTTGAGCAAAAAAGCAATAATCGGTTCGAACTTCCGCATTGCCGAGCGGACGCTTTCGTTCCCCCTCAAAAATGCTTGGATTCTCGCGGGGAAATACCATGCCGAGGCGCTTTGCGCCGAGGCTTCCAACCTTGATTTTTCGAAATGTGATTCTTGGCGGAGGAGGTGGGATTCGAACCCACGGGTCCCGTAAAGGACCAACATCTTAGCAGGATGCTCCGTTAAACCAAACTCCGGCACTCCTCCAGATAAGTTGATCATAGCCTTATTATCGGTATTTTTCAAGTAATTATGGTATAATATCCCTATGCCACTTTATAAATATTCAGCCGCGGAACAAAACGGCCAGCTGACTGAAGGGGAGACGGAGGCGGAAAGCGAAAGAGCCCTGGCGGAAATTCTTAAGAAAGAAGGAAAACTGCTGCTGGAAATAAAAAAAGACGCCGAGCCGCGTAAATCCCTGGCGCAGATGGATCTGGGCAAGCTTTTTGGTTTTTTAAATAGGGTCAGTTTGGTGGACAAAATGTTTTTTGCCCGCAATTTGATGGTGATGGTATCAGCCGGTCTTTCTTTGAACAAGGCTCTGGAGGGCTTGGCGGAGGAGACCACCAATCTAAAATTCCGCAAAATAATAGAAGACGTCAACCAAAATATCGCGAAGGGCCAGACTTTTGCCGACTCTCTGCGGATACACCAAGAAGTTTTTGGCGATCTTTTTATCAATATGGTGGAGGTGGGGGAGACGACGGGCAAACTGACCCTTATCCTCAAACTCTCCGCCAACCAAATGAAGAAAGACCACGAGCTGAGGTCCCGCGTCACCAACGCCATGATGTATCCGGCGATGGTAATCATTGCCCTGCTGGTCATAGGCACCCTGATGATGATTTACGTCGTGCCCAACCTGGCCGCGACACTGAAAGAGCTCGGCGCGCCTTTGCCTGTTTCCACCCAGATTATTATTTCTCTGAGCAACATAATATCCAATTATCTGCTTATTTTTATTTTGGCGATTACGGCGGCGATAATCGGAATATGGCGGCTGTTTAAAATAAAAAAAGTTAAAGAAAGTTTTGACACTCTGATATTAAAAGCTCCGATTTTCGGACCTTTGATAAAAAAATTAAATATCGCCAGATTTTGCCGCACTTTTTCCTATCTGCTGTCCTCCGGTGTGCCTCTGACCAGGTCGCTGGAAATAACCTCCTCGGTGCTCGGCAACTCGGTGTATAAAAAAACGGTTTTGGGGGCGATAGCTGGAGTGCAGAAGGGCCAGCAACTTTTTGCCATACTTAAAGAACACCCGAAAATATTCCAGCCGGTGGTGACCCAGATGATTCAGGTGGGAGAGGAGACGGGGAAATTGTCGGATATGCTCCTGCGCCTGGCCCTTTTTTTTGAAGAAGATGTCAGCAATACCACTAAAAATCTTTCCACCATCATTGAGCCGCTCCTGATGGTGGTCATCGGTGCTGCGGTGGCTTTTTTCGCCATCTCTATGCTCCAGCCGATTTATTCATCAATGGGAAGCGTATAATAAAATTAAAATTTGAATGAAGGGTTTTACTCTTTTAGAGACACTCATCGTAGTATCCATTATAGTCGTGCTGGCCGGAGCCGGAATTGTTTCTTTTGTGCAAAACCGCAATGTCCGCGACCTGTCCTCCACCGGTCAAAATATTTTGTCTACCCTGCGGTTTTCCCAATCCAAATCTTTATCTGGGGAAGACAATTCAATCTGGGGAGTTCGGCTGGAGCAAGACCGTTTTATTCTTTTCCGGGGAGCGGACTTCGCCAGCTCCACCTCTACGCAAATTTTTAATTTGAATAGCAATATAGAGATCGCCAATATAAATCTTGCCGGAGGAGGAAATGAAATAGTTTTTGAAAAATTAAACGGCGCGACCCTCCAGTATGGCGCGTTTGAAGCAAGGATAAAAAGCTCGCCCGCTAAAATCTTCGGGGTGAGCGTGGGTTCTGCCGGAAAAATATATCAAACGGGCCCCGCGGGCGGCGCTTCTGACAACCGTCTTACGGATACCCGCCATCGCAATTTCAATTTAGGCTGGAGCATTCAGGATGCGGATAATCTCCGGATTACTTTTTCCGACCCTCCCAACCCCAATGTCGTCTATGACATAGACATGGATGATTATTTTAATTCCGGTCAGACATCTTTTGACTGGTCGGATTCGCTCAATGCCAATGGCGCCGTCCAGACATTTAGGATTCATACCGTTTCTCTGACTGGCACCAACACTACACTCTCCGTGGATCACGACTGTCGGCTAAACAACAAACAGGCGAATATCTCCGTTGATTCCAAGGATATCGCGACTTACTCTGCAGATTGCCAAACGGTGACGGCGGGACCGTATGGGGGAACGGTAATAGAACCCTAATGTAAAAATAAAAGTGCAAAATGAAAAAGAAAAATAACCCAAAGTGTCATCCTGAGCGACGCGAAGGATCCCAAGATCCTTCAGTCGTTTCACTCCTTCAGGATGACGGTCAAGCTGTTTTTTTTAATTCCCAGAGGGGTTTCGGCCTCCTGGAAATGATTATCGCCGTAGCGATAGTGATTACGGCTCTGGCCGGGTTTTTGGAAACAGAAAGAGTTTCCCTGCGCCTTTTGCGCACGGAAAAAGATAATCTGGAGGCAACTTTTCTCGCGCAGGAGGGACTGGAAGCCGCCCGCATCCTGCGAGACCAATCTTGGACAAACAATATCTCTACTCTGACCAGCGGTTCTGTTTATTACCCCGTCTTTCAGAATAATGCTTGGAGCCTATCCCCGTCTTCTCCAGGCTTGGTGGACGGGAAATATACTCGAACTTTAGTTTTTAATACCGCCTATCGCGATCCGCAGGATAAAATTTCTTCTGCCGGCACGGCGGACCCGAATACTAAAAAGGTCGTCTCCGCTATCTCTTGGAACACGTCGACCGGATCCAAACAACAGCAGCTGGTCTCCTACCTCACCAATTTTCAGGGGTATCTCCAGGTTGGCAATGAAACTAAAACTATTTATTACGACGATGCGGATACGGATGCGGATCTGGGAGGATTTCCTTCCAATAATTCCGGCAACGGAGACGCGGTCCAAAGCTTTACTACATCCACCATGTCTTTGCAGGCCACCAAAGTTGAGTTGTTAATCCGCCGCGCGACGAGCAATCCTTCCAACATATTTGCCGAGATACGCACTAATCCGACGGGCACGGTACTGGGATCTACGGCTGTGTTTAATTCTTCTTTGCTCCCGCTTACTCCGACCTGGACCGAGCTTCGTTTCTCTGCCCCCATTTCTTTGGCCGCTTCCACTAAATATTACCTGCGGCTCCGCAGTGTTCCCAGCTCCACCGATGCTTTCAGCGGATCGTCCGGAACTATCTATTGGTCTTATCGGCAAACCAGCCAGAGCCCTTATGCCGGGGGAGAGGCCATTAGGTATGTTGGCCGCCTGTCCAATCCCGATGACGCTGGCCAAACCCTTTCGCAATATGATTTTGGGTTTAGGATTTACACGCTACAATGAAATTTTTAATTTTTGAAAGCAAAAGAGGTTTTACCCTAATCGAGATGATTATTTATGTCGCTTTTTTAGGCTTTTTAATGGTTTGGATAATCGGCGCGATGGTCAGGTCCTCTACCATTTATCAGGCAACGCGGGCAGAAAGGGAAGTGGTATCCAACGCTCGCTTGGCTCTGGAGCGAATCCAAAGAGTGCTGGCCGAGGCTGATGATATTTATACCCCGACCAGCCGTTTTGGTTCGGACAATGGACAGCTTTCTATTTTTACTTCTTCCTCGGCGGTAGCAGGACACACCGGCTCCTACGTGGATTTCTGGCTGAACGATGGGCGATTGTGGACTAAGGAAGAAGGACAAAACCTCTTGCCGGTTACCTCACCCTCGGTCAAGGTTTCCTCGTTTTTTTTAGAAAATATTTCGCAAGGGCTGAACAAAGACGCGGTCAAAATATCTTTAAGAGTTGAATACTATGTCTCGCTGGGAGCGCCAGTGGCCTCCACCACTCTTTATACGACCATTTCTTTACGCGGAGCTTATTAAAAAAATGCCAAAGATAAAGAAAAAACATATTCAAGGATATGCGGCCATAACGGCCATTTTATTAGTGTTGGGATCGTCACTCACGATTATTGGCGGTCTGTCTTTTTTGTCTCTGCAGGAGGTCGGGGCGAGCCGCGCGTATGTAAAATCTATCCAGGCAAGATACGTTTCCGAAGCCAGTTTGGAAGATTATTTATACCGTATTATGTCCGGCAAACAAACCAGCCCGACGGATATTTTGGCCGCGGGGGAGGCAACTACCACCGTAACTTTTATTTCTCCCCTACAAGGGCAGAGTATAATCCGCTCGGATGCCTCTGCTGGCAAATATCGCTATAATATGGAAGCAAGGCTGGATCTGCCGGTGGTTAATTCCAGCTTTCCGTTTGGATCTATTATTGGAACCGGAGGCCTTCATCTTTCCCAAAATGCCACAGTGCAGGGAAGCATTTTTTCCAACGGAGATATAATCGGAGCCAACGGAGCTTCCATAACCGGCGATGCTTTTGCCGCGGGGCTGTCTCTAATAGATAAAGTCATCGTCAACGGCAACGCGCAGGCGGGGTCCATAAAAAACAGCACTATCGGCGCTTATGCTTCATCTACTGTCCTGCTTGATTCTTCGGTCGTGGCCAGGGATGCTCACGCGGGACAGATTACGAATTCTAATATCGGGAGAGATGCCTATTATGTGTCCATAGACGCCCAGAGCAATGTTTCCGGAATAAAATATCCGGGCAATCCCGGCCCTCCCGGCTTAACTACCCAGCCTATGCCTATTCCGGACAGCAATATAGCCCAACTCAAAACTGATGCGGCTGATTTGGGAACTTTGGTCTCGGGAGATTGTTCGCAAAATTGGAGCCCTCCAACCAATCCCTATACGGTCAACGGGGGAGTCATAAAGCAGAATATGATTTTAGGCAACAGCCAAGTTTTGATTATGAAGGGCACGGTCTGGGTTAAATGCAACGTGACTGTTTCCAATGGAGCCAACATAAAACTTGACCCGTCTTACGAGGCTTACAGCGGATTATTGGTCGCGGACGGCTGGATAAATCTGCAAAATAACGGAGTTTTTCAAGGATCTGGCGCGCCGGGAAGTTTTGTTATGATGATTTCCTCCGCCACCGGCGGAGGGCCGAACGGATCAGCCATAAATATAAGCAACAACACCACCGGGGTGATTTTTTACGCCCAGAACGGCCGAATATTTCTGGGCAACAATGTTCAAGCCACCGAGCTGACCGGCAAAGAGGTTTATTTGGACAATGGCGCGACGGTTATTTACGACGCGGCGCTGGCTGACGTAAATTTTTCTTCGGGACACTACAGGCTCAAGTATTGGAAACAGATTCCCTAAAATCACCCAAGATACTTTCAAGCCTGTCTCCAGAAGTGCTATAATATGTTTACAACATGTCCTCCTTTAAAGAGAAAATTTTTAAACTGGTAGAGCCGCTGGTACAGATGCCGGTGGCGGGTCTTGATATTTCCGACCGCTCGGTTAAATATATGCAGTTTCGCCGTATGCCGGCGGTGGAGTTTGAGATTTTTGGAGAGATGACCATACCGGAAGGTTTGATCAAAAGAGGTGAGATTATTCAGGAAGAACCTTTGGCCGAAATATTTAAAAAATGGCTTTCCCGGGAGGGCAAAAAACTGCGCAACTCGGCGCTGGTTGCTTCTCTGCCCGAAGAAAAAAGTTTTACCCGGCTTATTCAAATACCCAAAATACAACTGCAAGAGGTGCAAAAGGCCATCCGCTGGGAGCTGGAGACCAATGTGCCTCTGCCACCGGATCAGGTCGCCTATGACTATGAGATAGTGGAGCCGCTGGAAGATCATCTTGATCACTATGATGTGCTCGTAACCGCCTTTCCCAAAAAAATAATCGACTCCTACATAAATGTGCTGGGAAGAGCCGGTTTTCAGCTTTTGGCCCTGGAGCCTGAATCGCAGGCCATGGTCAGGTCTCTGGTTTCTGATCCGCGCCAAAAACGCGCCAGCATTATTGTAGACATGGGGCGGATGCGCACCAGCTTTATTATTTTTGCCGGAGGTTCCATAAAATTTACCGATACTATCGAATTGGGCGGGAAGACGCTGGAGGACAATATCATTCACGAACTAAAAGTGGATCCGGCCAAAGCCGAAGCTTTGAAAAAGGAAGTAGGGCTAAATAGGAGCGAATATGAAGGCAGAATTTTCTCAGCTCTCGCCCCAGCCATCGCAGTTTTGAGCGATGAGTTGAGACGGGCGATAGATTATTACCGCAACCAACCTTCTCATCAGCACGGAGCGAGTCCGGAGATTGGGCAGATAATTCTCACCGGAGGCGATGCTAATTTGCTGGGAGTAGATACTTATCTGTCCGCCGCCCTCAATCTACCGGTTTATCCGGGAAATCCGTTGGTGCATATGGCTGAACCCGGGGGGAAAGCCGCGGTTCCTTTTTTGCCGAAAAACCGTCTAAGCTCTTATGCGACCGTAATCGGCCTGGCCTTGCGCGGGTGGGAGCAATAAATTTTTGCATTTAAAAGATATGCTTTCGATAAACCTTCTGCCGGAGGAAAAAAAGAAAATTTTTGGGATGGAAAAATGGCGCCGTCTGATCGTCTTTTTTACCGTGGCCATAGCTGTCATTCTGATTTTTGGAGAAGTGCTTCTTCTGCCGTCGTTTCTGCCGATGTTTTTTGAACAGCGGGAATTGAACCGGTTTACGGTTTTAGAGCAGGAAATTAGAAGAAAGCTGAAGGTTGATGAGAATTTAAAAACCAATCTTACTTTAAAGAAAGAAATTGACCTTCTGCAAAAGCTTGTCTCCAGCCCTGCCTGGGCTACGCCCTTGCTGGAAGATGTGCTGGCCCTCCCAAATTTTTCAGACAAAAACTTGGGCGGGCAAGCCCAAAAATCCGGAGTGGAATTATTGCAGATAAGCGTGACCCGGGACGGCCGGGTAACCATAAACGGCCTCGTAAAAAACCGCCGCAATCTTTTAGATTTTGAAGAATACCTGCGTTCATTGGGGCGATTCAGCGATGTATATTCGCCACTGTCCAGCCTGGTCCGGGGGGCTACGGATTTTTCCATCCAGGCCAGATTAAAACAGTAATTATAAAACGAGGACCTAAATTTCCAACGGGATGAGGATTTTAAGAAATAAATTATTAATCACTCTTAGCGGCTCTCTGCTGGTTTTGTTTGCTTTGGGATGGGTCTTCTGGAGTATGTACCGGGGGGCGGAAAATTTACGGGATGAATTGAATGCCTGGGAAGCCAAGACGGTTGCGGCTGAAAATGAAAGAGAAAGCGCGCGGCTGACTCATCTGCTGGAGGAAGAAAACAGCCCGGCGGTGGAGAGAATAAAAAGTTTTTTTGTAGACCGGACCCAGCCGTTGAAATTGGTGGAAGAGCTTGAAAACGCGGCCAAGCTTTCTAAAAATGATTTTTCCATCAACTTGGATGAAAACTTAAGCAAGGGCGAAGATATGTTTTTCCGCCTGACGGTTGTCGGGAATGAAGCCTCTATCAAAAAATATTTAAAACTCCTGGAGCTCGCCCCCTATCACCTCAAGATTGAAGAGTTTATTTTTCAAAAAATGGAAGCCGAGACCAACGCGCCTTCGCGCTCGGGATTGTTTAATCCCGCACGGGCGACCCACCGCCTTATTTTATTGATAAGCGTCAAATCCAAATGATTTTTTTCCAGAAAAAACCGAAAATTGAGGCCGTCGGAGAAAAAAAGAGCCGCCAGCAGGAATTGCTGGAGAGTATGGTGGTCTGGGGAAGTATGTTTATGATTTTGTTTTTGATAGCGGTGGTTTTGTTTGACGACTACATATACTATAAAGTAAATTACCGGGAACGGCTGACGACGGAGGAGACTTTGGCCCAAAGCTCGGTCTCGGTGGACGACATAAACTTACTTGTAGAAAAAATGGATGAGCGTCAGAGACAATTTGAAGAGATTTTGGGGGTTAAATAAAATTATTCTAAATTTCTAACGGGATGAAAGTCAGGATAAAACGGATTGATAAAACCCTGCCCTTGCCGAAATACGAAACCAAAGGCGCGGTGGCTTTTGATCTCTTGGCTCGGGAAAGGGTGGAAATTCCTCCCAAAAGCGTGGGCCGGGTGCCGGTAAATATCGTGGTGGAGATACCAAAAAACTACATGCTGATGATAAAAGACCGCTCCAGCACCGCCCGTAAAAAAGGACTTCTGTCCACCATCGGCTTTATAGACCAGGATTATTGCGGAGATGGCGACGAGGTGATGAAGCAATTCTATAACCCGCAAGAAATCTCGGTGGTGATAGAAAGAGGGGAGCGTCTGGGGCAGGCCGCTTTTGTGCGGATAGATACCGCCGAATGGGAGGAGGTGGAGAATATGGGCCGCGAAGACCGCGGAGGATTCGGCAGTACGGGATAATTTTTTAAGAATTAAATTAATATGAAATACGAATTACCTAAATTAAATTATGCTTATAACGCGCTGGAGCCCTACATAGACGCGCAAACGATGGAGATACATCACACCAAGCACCACCAGGCGTATCTCAATAATCTCAACGCAGTTTTGGAAAAATATCCTAAAGTAACGGACATGGGACTGGAGGATATGCTTAAAAATCTGCCGTCTTTGGCGATGGAGGAGGCGGATAAAATAAAATTCCGCAACAATGCCGGCGGACACCTCAGCCACTCTTTGTTTTGGAAAATAATGGACCCTGTCGGGCCGGCGGACGAGGTAGTCATGCAGGAAATAAAAAATGCTTTCGGGTCGGTGGAGAAATTCAAAGAGCAGTTTACTTCAGCCGCCACGGGCCACTTCGGCTCGGGCTGGGCGTGGCTCGCGCGCGACGGGGGAGGACAGCTTGCCGTATATTCTCTGCCCAATCAAGACTCGCCCTTGCTCAAAGGACACACGCCCGTTTTAGGACTCGATATTTGGGAGCATGCCTATTATCTCAAATACCAAAACCGCCGCCCGGAATATATAGAATCGTGGTGGAAGGTGGTGAAAATGGTTTGAGCGAGAGGCGGTTTTGTTTTGACTTTTGACTTGAATCAGCGTAATATGGAGATATGGTCACCATCACTATTCCTAAAAAATTAGAGAGAGCCAAAGATTTAGTTGTTATCCCCCGGAAACAGTATGAAGAGCTTTTGAGTTTAAAAAAAGTTGCCAAAGACTTCTTAAGTCAGGAACGTGATACCGACATAGCTATAAAAGTCTATCAGAAAGAGAAAAAACAGAAAAAATTAAAAGTCCTCAAATCTTTAGCTGACTTAAGATAATTATTCTTAATGGTTATTAGAACCACTTCTAAATTTAGGAAAGTCTTTAAGAAGTTGCCAAAGAGAATAAAAGAAGCGGCTGTAGAAAGAGAAAAAATTTTTAGGGCAAATCCTTTTGATTCTCGTTTGGGTACCCATAAACTGCACGGTGAATACAAAGATTATTGGGCTTTCACTGTGGTTGGTCAGTACCGCATAATGTTCGTCTTCGTGGATTCGGACATCGTTGATTTTGTTAATATCGGCACTCATGATATTTACAGATAGTAGTCACCCAAGGAATATTAAAAGTTTGAGCTTCTTCTCTACGAATAATAAAATACCAAAACCGCCGCCCGGAATATATAGAATCGTGGTGGAAGGTGGTGAAAATGATTTAAGGATTCATAAAACCGCTCGTATGAGCGGTTTTATAGTGGAATAAGTTAAGGTAGATTTGTTTCTAAAATTTCTCCCGATGGTCTATAAACTGTTGTTTGTCCAGAATCACATCCCGGACCCTCATAATTACAGGGAGTGTCAAAAGGAAGCTTTTTTCTGTAATAAAGTTTATTTTTATCCTCGTCAAACCTTATATCTCCCGCGAGACCAATAGCTTTATCTCTCCTAGTAAACATATCAACTACAACCGTTTCGGCAGGAAATCCTTCGCAAGCGTAGCAGTTTATTATAGATAACACTATATATCTATCCGTATTTTTATATTCTAATACAGAATCTATATAAGCTGCTCCGTTTGCGGAATATCTGCTATATCCTATGTGATTAGTCCAAGGTTTTTCAATCCCTCTGAATATATCAGGTTTCTTTAGATCTACTTTTATAACTTCGTTATACAAATTATTCGGATAAACCCCGCTGTTAAAAGAAATATACAAAATATCGTCTCTGTTATTTAGCTTAATGTTATTAAAACCCACTATAGACGCATATAATCCTATTTTTTTAAGATTGATAATTTTCCTGTAATCAAGAGGATTTAAGCCAGCTGTTAGAGTAATTGCTTGGCCGTCATATGCATTACTCTGACTATTATTTTCGCGTGATTTATAAAATATAACTGGCTTATTTTGGTACTCACCAAAATAGAGGGTATCGTATTCGGGGGCATCCTTGGGGATATTATCAGGACTAGAACTGGAATTAATAGTTTTGTTTTCTTTGATTTTATAACTATCTCTTCTTTCTACTTTTTTATTAAGTAGAAAGTAACCAGCAACTATTATTGCAATAAAAATAACAATATTTAATAAAATTGGATTTTTGGTTTTAGAGCTAGTCATTTTTAAAATATTTAGTTTTTAAAAATTATTTAAAAATTAAAAATTGGAAAT
>CAYHON010000022.1:0-8817 GCA_964358425.1 uncultured Candidatus Saccharibacteria bacterium
GGGCCAGAAGGTCATTGCGAGTTTCGCTTAAAGCGAAACGCGGCAATCTGAATTCCTTGATGGAGGCTGTCAGAGATTGCGCAGCCTGTTCTGAGCGAAAGCGAAGAATCTCGCTCCTCGCAATGACGGAATCAAGTTGGTGAGTCAGTTCTTGTTGGGCTGAAGAGAAAGTATTCTCCGTATTGATAGCTACTTCATTCAAAGAGACTAATGTTTTTATAGATACAATTCCTAAATCTTTAGTTATCTCTATGAGTCCTTCTTTGCTTCCGGCAAGAAAAGCTAAATTGTTTTTGATGCTATAGGTTGCTTCTCTTACCGTGTCCTCCGTAGCTTTAGCGAAGGATTGGATTTGATTCTCCAGCTTGCCCATGAAGCGGCCGGAGTAAGAGGCTAAAACATCTTGATTTTGATAAATCAAAAAACTCGCAGCCACCATAGAGGTTGCTACAACCGACCTGGTAAAGTTTTTGAAAAATTTATTTTTTAAATCTTTGGAGATTTCCGCGCGGAGTTTTTTTTCAAAAATATGCAAATCAACCGGCGGAGGAGTTAAAGTATTTTTGGCGACAGTATGGGTTTCTATTTTTTCTTTTGGACGAGAAGCGGATGTTTGTAAAAATGAAGCAGGGTAAATTATATTTATGGCCTGAACCAGCGGTTTTTCTTGGATGGTTATTTCTGAGACATTGTTTTCAGCGGGAGCGGGGGAATGCCCGTTTCTGTATTTTTTGACGTACTCCTCAACCCACTCCCGGGTAGTGCTCCAGTTGCGTCCGATTTTGACTCCTTGCAGATAACCTTTCTGCACGCAAATTCTAAAATAATCCTTGCTGATGCCGGTCTCCTGCGCCGCCTGCGCCAGGCTGATATATTCAACATTTTTCCCCATATTCGATAGCAAATCCATAAGCTAATTATATCATTGAGATTTTTATTTCTGTGCATAACTCGCCCCGATATTTTAATATCTTGATATATTGATATTTTTATTGCTTAATATATAAAAATAACCTCGGTTTTGACGGGGTTGCGTAGATAAAAAATATCTCAAATTATACTATATAAATCTTACCAAACCTTTATAAACCTTGATAGGTTAGAAACTATCGAATACGGCCTAGTTTTATAAACCTTGATAGAATTATTAGCTTATTTTTTTGAAGATTACGAAGATTTCAAGATATATTTTTAAGAGTCTCATTGAGTGACTTATGAGGTTTAACCCTTGACAGTTTTTTTTCTCAACCAGTGATGGTACCTTCTGGCAAACCGGTGAGACTCGTCTCTGATGCTTTGTAAAAACAATTTTGTACTCGCATTTAAGCTGTTAGTCGGTATCGAATACTTGTGTTTTGGCAAAAAAAGCTCTTCCTCTCTCTTGGCCAAGGCGGCGATTGGAAATTTTATTTTCACCCTATCGAATACGGACAAAGCCGCGTTTAACTGGGTTTTACCTCCGTCTATCAGGATAAAATCCGGCTTTGGCCAATCAGCTCGCCGCAGACGTCTATCCAGCACCTCCTTTAGCATATCTACGTCGCTTATCCGACTGACAGTCTTTATCCTGAAATGGCGATATTCTTTTTTATTCGCCATTCCTTTAGTAAAAACAACCATAGATCCGGTCGCGTCTACGCCCGATATATTGGATATGTCATACCCCTCTACGCGGGATATGTTTTTATCGGTGTGCAATATTTTTTGTAATTCTTTTTCTATTGTTTTCCAATTCGTGTTTGTAGCGATTATTAGGCCTTCGACAAGCTCAGGCAATATTATTCCCCGAGCCTGTCGAGGGGTAAGAACATATTTATGCCCAAAAATATTTTCCAGACCAAAAACCTGATCTCGCAGCTTCGCAGCCGACTCATAATTTTCTTTTTTGACCGCAGTCCGCATTTGTTTTTTGAGGGACGAAAGAAGTTTTCTTCTTTTACCGGTCAAAACCGCGGTTATTTTTTTTATGTTTTCTTGGTATTGTTTTTTATTGTTATCGTGAGATGTCCTGGAAGTCTCACTTCCTCCGGAAGAGAGACTTCCATCCGTAAGCGCGCAGCAAAAACCAAGGCATCTCCCTATTTGCGAACTCAGACAAGGCCGGCGGTGGGGTTTAAAACAGGTGCAGTAGGGAAATATTTTACGCAACAGTCTCAGGGTATCTTTCAGGGCCGATCCGCTGGTGAAGGGACCTACAATAGTTTTTAGTTTTAAGTTTTTAGTTTTAAGTTGGTCTGGCTGATGGGTAATGAAAATTTTTGGGAAATTTTCTTTGGTGACTGCCACGTAAAAATAATTTTTATCGTCCCGCAGGAGGACGTTGTATTTGGGGAGATATTTTTTTATGAGCTCCGCTTCTTTTATCAGAGCTTCTATTTCCGAGCCGGTTTCCTCCCAACGGACAGAACTTGCCTCCGTGAGAAGCAAGTTCGTTTTTGAGCTGGCAGATTTTAGCCAATATGAACCCAGCCGTTTTTTTAAATTCCCGGCCTTTCCTATATATATAGGTATCTTCCGGCGTTTGAAGGTATATACGCCCGGAGAGAGGGGGATATCGGGGGGTCTTGAAAGCATAGTTGTTTTAGGGTACAATAGGTTACTAAAAAGTTCAAAGCGTAAATAATAGCGTCGCTGTCATTCTGAGGCGAAGCCGAAGAATCCCTTGAGATCCTTCGCTATCGCTCAGGATGACCATAGTACAAGATGTCACCTAAGAATAACTTAAGTGGATACATAAAAATCCGGGGGGCCCGCGTCCACAATCTAAAAAACATAGATGTGGATATCCCCAAAAACAAGCTGGTGGTCATAACCGGCCTGTCCGGTTCCGGTAAATCATCGCTGGCTTTTGATACGATTTACGCGGAGGCCGAAAGAAGATTTGTGGAATCTCTTTCGTCCTATGCCAGGCAATTTTTGGGCATCAAGGGCAAGCCGGAAGTGGACTCTATTGAGGGGCTTTCTCCGGCAATTTCTATTGACCAAAAATCAATTTCCAAAAATCCCCGGTCTACCGTCGGCACCATCACGGAAATTTATGATTATTTGCGCATCTTGTTCGCGCGGGTAGGCAAGCCTCATTGTCCTCAATGCGGAAAGCCGGTGGGAAAACAGACCATAGAGCAAATGATTCAAGCCATCGTTAAGCTTTCCAAAAATCGGGAAATCGGCATAATGGCTCCCTTGATCCAGTCCAAAAAGGGCGAACATCGCGGCATCTTGCAGGAAATAAAAAACAGCGGGTTTATAAGAGTACGGCTGGACGGAGAAATTTTATTGCTAGACGAGTCTTTGTCCAAAACCTTGGATAAAAATAAAAAGCATTCCATAGAAGTTCTGGTGGACCGGTTTGTTTTGTCCGGAGATATTGACCGCAATCGTATTCGTGATTCAGCAGAGACCGCCCTTAAAATCGGCAAGGGTTTTATGATTGTAAATTATTTAAACCAAACCGGGCCGATTAAAAAAGACCAAGACTTTATTTTCTCCGAACACTTTGCCTGCAACGACTGCGGTATCAATATGCCCATGCTCGAGCCGAGAATTTTTTCTTTCAACAGTCCTTATGGGGCCTGCCCTTTGTGCACCGGACTTGGCTCTATCTTGGAGGTGGAGCCGGAATTGGTCCTGCCCAACAAAAATTTAAGCCTGGCCGAGGGGGCTATCCGCCCCTGGGCGTCCGCTTCTCACCGGCTGGGGCGGCAAAGCTGGTACTGGTGGATTTTATCCGACTTGGCCGAAAAGTATAATTTCTCGGTGGATGTTCCGGTAAAATCTCTGCTTTCCTCCACCTTGGATATTATTTTGTTTGGAGAAGATTCGGCTAAGGGAAAGTCGGAGAGTGTATTTTTGGCGGATAAAGAATCTTCGTCTCCGACAGAGTCTGCCAAGGGCGCGGGATTTGAAGGGGTAATTGCCAACCTCAAAAGACGATGGAAAGAAACCGACTCGGATTTCACCCGGGCCGAGATTGAAAAATATATGGTCATTAAAATCTGCGACTCTTGCCGGGGATGCCGCCTGCGGCCCGAGACGCTGGCGGTAAAAATCGGCGGAGAAAATATAGCCTCTATCGCCGATAAATCGGTTGCCGACGCTCAGAAATATTTTGAAAAGTTTTTTAAACAAGAAAATATAAGTTTTTCGGATTCCGAGCTGAAAATAGCTACGCCGATAATAAAAGAAATAAAATCCCGCCTGGAGTTTTTGACCAATGTCGGGTTAGGTTACCTGTCTTTGTCCCGCGAGTCTACGACTCTGGCCGGAGGAGAGGCGCAAAGGATACAGCTCGCCACTCAAATTGGCTCGGGACTCACCGGAGTTATTTACGTTTTGGATGAGCCGTCTGTCGGTTTGCACCCGCGCGATAACTCACGCCTGATTGATACACTTAAAAATCTGCGCGATTTGGGCAACACGGTAATAGTCGTGGAGCATGACTCCGAGATGATGAGTTCAGCCGACTGGGTGATAGACATAGGGCTGGGAGCGGGCAAGCACGGCGGAAAAATAATTTTTTCCGGTACGTCCAAGGAACTTTTGAAATCAAAAACCTCCACCGGAGAATATTTGTCCGGGAGGAAGAAAGTAGGAGTATCCACACGTCATCCTGAACGAAGTGAAGGATCTCTTAGAGATTCTTCGCCTATGGCTCAGAATGACGCACCGAAAAATATTACTATCCATGGCGCTTCCGAACACAACCTTAAAAATATAGATGTGAGCATTCCTTTGGGTAAATTTGTCTGCGTTTCCGGAGTTTCCGGTTCGGGCAAGTCCACCCTTATCAATGATATTTTGGCTAAAGCCCTGCTGGCCAAATTTTACAAGGCCCATCTTTTTCCGGGCAGACATAAAGAAATTTCCGGCACGGAAAATCTGGACAAGGTTATCGTAGTGGATCAGTCGCCAATCGGCCGTACCCCCCGCTCCAACCCAGCCACCTATTCCGGCGCTTTCGGCTTTATCCGGTCTATTTTGTCCGCCACGCCGGAGGCTCGAGCTCGCGGATATGGACCGGGGAGATTTAGCTTCAATGTCAAGGGAGGCCGCTGTGAGAAGTGTGAAGGGCAAGGGGTCAAAAAAATAGAAATGTATTTTTTGCCGGATGTATACGTTGAATGCGAGGAGTGCCACGGACTTCGCTACAACCGCGAGGCGCTGGAAATGGAATACAAGACTAAGAATGTCGCCGAGATTTTGGATATGCCGGTAGAGGAGGCGTTGGAATTTTTTAAAAACATTCCGTCCATAAAATCTAAATTATCAGCCATGCAGGAAGTGGGCCTGGGCTATATGAAGCTGGGACAGCCGGCGCCCACGCTGTCCGGAGGAGAGGCGCAAAGAGTTAAACTGGCCACCGAATTATCCCGGCGCGACACCGGACGTACATTATATATATTGGATGAGCCGACCACCGGACTGCATTTTGAAGATATAAACCGCCTGCTAAAAGTATTGAAAGCTTTAGTGGAGAAAGGAAATACGGTGCTCGTGATTGAACACAATCTGGATGTTTTAAAAAACTCCGATTGGCTGATTGACCTGGGGCCGGAGGGGGGAGGCGAAGGCGGTAAAATAATTGCCGAAGGAACTCCGGCGGAAATCGCCAAATCTAAAAATTCTTATACCGGCCAGTGGCTGAAAAACAGTGACAAGTGACAAGTAACAAGTGACAAGGAGAATTAATTCAAAAAGAATTCATTCATGTCACATGTCACTTGCTACATGTTACTAATCTCGAAACCCTTGACGGACTTTGAGCGTTAAGATAGTATACTTAGCAGTCTGATAACAAGAGTGCCAGAATTCGTAACAAGCGACAAGAGACAAGCAATATGGAAAATGCCGGCTATAAAAAGCTCAATGTCTATATAAAAGGCCACCAGCTTTCCTTGTTGGTGTATAAGCTAAGCCGTGGTTTCCCCAGGGATGAAATATTCGGTTTGACTTCGCAGATGCGAAGGTGCTCGGTTTCTGTAGTAGCCAATCTTGTGGAGGGGTATGGCCGTCGAACGGCAAATGATAAATTGCAATTTTACTATATTTCCAGAGGCTCACTGACTGAATTGGAGTACTATATAGATTTGTCTTTTGACCTAGGATATATAAATTCAAAAGAATATGAGCAATTACAAAAATTAAGAGAGGAAACAGGTCGACTGTTGAGCGGGTTTATAAAATCAATTAAATAAAATAGCAACAGGTGGCAAGTTTACATGCGACAAGGAATATATTAAATCCATGTCACATGTCACATGTCACATGTAACTTGAAGATGAACATAAAACCATTGGGGGATCGGGTGGTTATTGAACCAAACCGGGAAAAAGAAGGCAAGACCAAGTCCGGTCTATATCTGCCAGAGACAGTAGACAAAGAGCGTCCGGAACAGGGAAAGATAGTTGCCACGGGGCCTGGCAAGTTAGCCGATGACGGCAAAAGGATACCAGTCAGCGTCAAAAAAGGAGACACAGTACTTTTTACCAAATATGGTCCTAATGAAATCAAGGTCGAAGGAAAAGAATATTTAATCGCGAGAGAGGAAGACATCTTGGCAATTATTGATTAATCCATAACTAGTCATTGCGAGCGAAGCCCCGCTGCCACAACTTGTTGTGGCACAGGGCGAAGCGCGGCAATCTTATCTAGAGAGTCATTCTGAGTGATA
This sequence comes from uncultured Candidatus Saccharibacteria bacterium, assembly GCA_964358425.1. Classification (GTDB taxonomy): domain Bacteria; phylum Patescibacteriota; class Minisyncoccia; order Sungbacterales; family HO2-52-23; genus CAYHON01. Next base: position 6,671 of record CAYHON010000022.1, read on the forward strand.
GCGAAGAATCTCAAGAGATCCTTCACTTCGTTCAGGATGACAAAAAAACAAAATGTCTAAACAAATTTTATTCAGTGAAAAAGCGAGGCAATCTATGCGCAAGGGCATAGATAAACTTGCGGAAGCGGTAAAAATAACTTTGGGTCCCAAGGGACGCAATGTTGTTTTGGGTAAATCATACGGCGCTCCGCAGATTACCAACGACGGCGTAACCATCGCCAAGGAAATTGAATTTGAAGACAAGTTTGAAAATATGGGAGCGGAACTTATCAAAGAAGTTGCATCGCGTACCAATGATATTGTGGGTGACGGGACCACTACTTCAGTTGTATTGGCCCAAGCCATCATAAACGAAGGGATGAAGTACACGACCGCCGGAGTAAACGTCATCGGCTTGAAGCAGGAACTGGAAACTGCGGTGGAAACCATTGTCAGCGAATTGCAAAAAATCTCCAAGCCCATAAAAGATAAAGAGGAAACTATCCAGGTCGCGATCATATCGGCCGAATCGGAAGAACTGGGAAAAATTATAGCCGAGGCGGTGGAGACGGTCGGCAAAGACGGCGCGGTGACGGTAGAGGAGTCTCAAGGCACGGGTATTGAAAAAGAGGTGGTAAAAGGTATGCAATTTGACCGGGGATATATCTCTCCATATATGGTCACCAATACCGAAAGGATGGAATCGGTAATTGAAGACCCGTATATTTTGCTCACCGATAAGAAAATTTCATCTATCCACGATATCCTGCCTCTGCTTGAAAAAATTGCCAAAACCGGCAAGAAAGAACTAGTTATTATAGCCGACGATATGGATGGAGACGCTTTGGCCACGCTGGTGGTCAACCGTTTGCGGGGAGCATTTACGGCGCTCGCCGTAAAAACCCCCGGCTTTGGCGATCGCCGTAAAGAAATGCTGGAAGATCTGGCTGTTGTTACCGGAGCTAAAGTAATATCGGAGGAAGTCGGATTAAAATTGGAAAATACCGAGCTTGCCATGTTGGGACACGCGAGACGAGTAGTGGCCGACAAAGACAATACTACCGTTGTCGGCGGCAAAGGCAAAAAAGAAGAAATAGAAAAAAGGGTCAAGCAGATACGGATGCAGATGGAAAAAACTACATCCGATTACGATAAAGAAAAACTGCAAGAGCGGCTGGCTAAGCTCTCCGGAGGAGTGGCAGTGATACGAGTGGGCGCGGCCACCGAGACGGAGATGAAATACATAAAATTAAAAATAGAAGACGCGGTTGCGGCCACCAAAGCGGCTTTGGCGGAAGGCATTGTGCCGGGCGGCGGAGTGGCTTTGTTCAAAGTAGCAACCCTGCTTTCCGATCGCTGGGAAAAAACTACTGATAGCGACGGCAAAAAAACATCCGTAGAAAAACAAGCAGCGCGTTCTATTTTACTGCGGGCGCTGGAGGAACCACTCGCGCAAATTTCTGCCAACGCCGGTAAGAGAGCGGGGGAGATAACCTCCAAGATTAAAGAAAAAATTTTTAGCGACGCCAAATCCAATGCCGGTTATGACGCGGTGCAGGATAAAGTAGTAAGCGACATGGTCAAAGAAGGAATTATTGATCCGCTAAAAGTTGTCCGAGCCACAATTCAAAATGCTGTATCATCCGCGGCAATGTTCCTCACGACGGAAGCGGCAATAGTAGACCTGCCGGAAAAGAAAGAGAAAAATTCTCCAATGATGCCGCCGGAGGATTATTAAGAAATAAAAACTACGTAAGTATAAACCAAAACCCCCGCGTATGCGGGGGTTTTGGTTTATGACTTTTTAATCTTTAATTTTAACCCTGCGTTCTACACTTTCCAATCGCTCCGCTAAGTCTTCTACCCATTCATGTAGATTTTTAAAATCATGAGTCCAGCTGGAAGCATAAGCAGATATTTTTAATTCTAAACCATCAATTCTTCTACTCAAACGTTCTTCAGTATTATGGAGATCTTCTTTGGTGGCCATTTGCTCAAACCTTTTGTCTACTTGAGCAAATCTTTTGTCCATGTCTTCTTTTCTCGCGGTTTCTCTAAACCCCTTTTGAACCATTATCGCCAAATCTTCAAGGTCGGTTTTGCTGGCCATTTTTTCAAGGTCGGTTTTGCTGGCCATTTTTTCAAGGTCGGTTTTGCTGGCCATTTTT
>CAYHON010000022.1:8917-10302 GCA_964358425.1 uncultured Candidatus Saccharibacteria bacterium
TCAAGGTCGGTTTTGCTGGCCGTCTTTTCAAAACCCTTCTGCATTAGGGCCGCTAATTCTTCAATTGTAATTTTTTTCTTGGACATAAAATAATATTAAGCTTTTACCCCAAAGCAGTCAAATTTAAAGATTTTAAAAACCTGTCAATAGGCAGATAAGAAGACAATCGCAAAAAACCCCTCTGCTAGCGGGGTTTTTTGTATACCGAGACAACCTTCATAAACCCTATAAGTATAGGCCGTTTATTTAGTAAGGTTTATCAAGGTTTAGTATTTTTTATAGATACAAATACATATATCTCTTTTATGACCATTTATGCCCAAAAATTTAGAGCTTTAACTTATCCACAGAAAAATTACCCTAGTTTATAGAAAACGGGTGATAAAATAGATATAGGTTTCAGACAGGCCCTTTTAATAAATAAACGATGGATTTGGAGGAAAATAAAAATCAGGAATTTATGCCTTTAGCGCAAGCCGCCAAGGTCTACGGAGTCAGCCAAGACTACCTCCGCTTTTTGATTTTTAAGAAAAGATTGCATGGTGAAAAATTTGGACGAAATTGGGTTACTACAAAGACTTGGTTGGATGAATATTTTTTGACAGAAGACCTAAGGTGTAAAAATGGGGAAATTAAAAAAACTGCCCTAATACAAGAAAAAAACGATGTTGATTTACAGCCGGCAGCTATTCAGAAAGAAGGAGATATTACTACTGTTTCCACGCCGGAGAGTTTAAAACCCCTGGGGTTAGAGGAGCTACCCGAGGAACTTTTTATAGACGAAATAGAACTGCCAAAAAGATTAATAAACGATATCGTTGATGACGCGACCTATAAAAAATCTACTGCTCGCCTAGATGTTTCTATAGTAGAAAAAGGGGTCTTAAGGGGAAGTCTAGAAGGGGATTCAAGGGTAATCAAAATAGATTGGTCAAAACTATTTTCCACCCTTAAAAAAACTCCGGTAGCTATTGCTGTAGTTTTTATGCTTTTTGCCGGAGGAGCTTTCGCCAAGAATTTTGTCTATGACCAAAACCTGCGCGAAGGTTTAAGAACCGCCCTAACTTCGGCCAAAAAATCTTTTCAGACGGCCGTACATAAAACATCCGGGGATATAAAAGAGGAAGCTTTGTTTTTAGGAAAGTCGGTTAAAAAAACCACTAGCCTTGTTGTTGATATGATTGATATGGGTGCCGAGAAAATAAGAGAAAGGGCTACTGTTGCTTATCGAGAAGTAGAGAATGTTTTTCAATCCGCCCAACAAGAACTGACTTCCTGGAAACAGGAAGTCATCCTGAGTGTAAACGAAGGATCTCAAAGATTCTTCACAGAATTCAGATTGCCGCGTTTCGCTTTAAGCGAAACTCGCAATGACCTTCTGGCCC
>CAYHON010000023.1:0-10268 GCA_964358425.1 uncultured Candidatus Saccharibacteria bacterium
GAAAAATGGCACCGCGATGTGCATCCGGACACCAAAAAAAGTATTTTGGCTGTTTTCTTTTTTATTCTGGCGGCCATTTTTACCCTAAGCTACATAGGCAAGGGGGGTAACGTGGGCGGGCTGATGTTTAAGATTTTGGATTATCTGCTCGGCCGCGGCTACTTTTTTGCCCCCATAATTTTTTTGCTTATAGCTTTTTCTCTGATTTTTTCTAGCCGGAAAAAGATACTAGCGCCGACCGTTATCGGAGGCATTGTTTTTTTGCTGTCTATTTTATCTCTTTTAAGGATTTTATTCGGGCCCCAGACCTCCGGTGTCATAGGCTCGGCCTTGGGAGGAGTCATGCTTAGCTCTTTTGATTTTTGGGTGAGCCTTATCATAACTCTCGGACTTATCCTGGTCTCGGTACTTTTGATGCTTAATCTCTCTTTGAAAAAAAGTGAAAAAGAGGAAATGGACGCCGAAAACGAAGAGGAGGAAGGGGGCCCCGCGGATTCAGAAGATATAATTAAAGGAGGATTTCTCCACAGCATAAAAAATGCTCTGGAGAGCAGAAAAGAAATAGTGGCGGAAGCTGCCGCGGCCAACACTTTGGCTAAAGAAGAGGTTGCGGAGGCAATTACTGCGCAAGACTCGGCCAAAGCGGACGCCATGCTTGCCGTACGCAAAATTTCCAAAAAATTTGATTACAAAAAACCGCCGGTGGAGCTTCTGCAGGGAGACCGAGGCACGCCTTCCTCCGGCGACATCAAGGCCAATGCCAATATTATAAAGAGAACCCTGGAAAATTTTGGTATAGACGTGGAGATGGGCGAGGTGTCCATAGGCCCCACTTTGACTCAATATACTCTGCGCCCGGCCGAGGGTGTAAAACTTTCTAAAATTACGGCCCTGCACAACGATCTTTCTCTGGCTTTGGCCGCTCACCCCATCAGGATAGAGGCTCCGATTCCCGGCAAGCCTTTAGTGGGGGTGGAGGTGCCCAATAGGGCGGTAGCACTTGTGGGATTGCGATCTCTGATAGAGCACAAAATTTTTCGCGAATCTCCCAATCCTTTGCTTTTTTCTTTGGGACGGGACGTGGCGGGCGCGCCGGTGTTTGCGGATTTGGCTCGTATGCCCCACCTGCTTATATCCGGCGCTACGGGCAGTGGAAAATCAGTAGCCATGCATGCCATCATAACTTCTCTTCTTTACCGCAACCCGCCGGAAGTTTTGCGTTTTATTTTGATTGATCCCAAGCGGGTGGAGCTGTCGGTTTACAATGACATACCGCATCTGCTTACTCCGGTGATTACCGATTCCAAAAAAACAGTGCAAGCCCTGCGCTGGGCCACGCGCGAAATGGACCGCCGTTATGAACTTTTATCCTCCAATAAATCCCGAGACATCGTAAGTTATAATTCCGCAGTATCTAAATTGGGCGAAGACATCCTGCCTTTCTTGGTGGTCATAGTTGACGAGCTGGCGGATTTGATGGCGATGTTTCCCCGCGAGATTGAATCTTCTATCATACGCTTGGCGCAGATGGCCCGCGCAGTCGGTATTCACTTGATAGTCGCTACCCAGAGGCCTTCGGTAGAAGTCATTACCGGTCTGATAAAAGCCAACATAACCTCGCGTCTGGCGCTGCAGGTGGCGTCGCAGGTAGACTCCCGGACCATTTTGGATATGGCGGGAGCCGAAAAACTTTTGGGTAACGGCGATATGCTTTTTATGGCTGGAGACACTGCCAAGCCGAGGCGTATTCAAGGGTCTTTTATATCCGAACAGGAGGTTAAAAGAGTAGTGGACTTTCTGCGTGAAGAATCCGAGGCGCCGGTGTATGAGGAGAGTATCCTAGCGGGTAAAGTTGAAAATAACGGAGGTAACAAAGATTTTTTGGATGAGGATGAGGCCGGAGGAGAGTATGATCCTTTATACGATGATGCCCGGGCGATAGTGGTGCAAGCCGGCAAGGCCTCGGCCTCTTATCTGCAGAGGAGACTGCGAATAGGATATGCCCGAGCCGCCCGCCTACTTGATTTACTGGAAAGCAAGGGAGTTATCGGTCCCGGGGAGGGGGCTAAGGCAAGGGAGATTTTACAAAAAGGAGATGGGGAAGAAGATGTACAGGAAGATATAACTAATGTCATATAATCATGATTGAACAGGAAGATAAGACCGCGGGCTTGGGAGCTATTCTGCAATGGCGGAGAGAGGAGATGGGCTTTACCCGCGAAGATTTAGCGGCGGGGGTGGGAGCGGATATAAACTATATCCAAGCCTTGGAAGATAATAATTATGCCGTATTTCCCGCCAAAATTTACGCCCTCGGGTTCTATAGAAAAATCATAACCGTACTCGATTTGGGACCAAGTCAGAAGGATCTTATGGTCCGATTTCAACAGATATGGGATAATAATTTTCCGGCGGCAGCTTCCGCTAGGCAGGTAGATAGGCGCGCGGACACAGGACATGCTTCTTTAAGTATGTTTAGGATAAGCGTTCTCGGTGGAGGATTGATACTCGCGGTTTTTTTATCCATTCTGGGAAGCAGGCTTTATAAATTTATTTTTCCTCCGTCTATTTCAATCAGGGAGCCTAGCGATGAGTATTTTTCCGTAGATAATCAGATTACAATCCGGGGCAGTACCCAGCAGGAAAGCAGTCTGACGGTGAACGGACGGGAGATAAATGTAGACAGCGACGGAGCTTTTGATGAAAAAATAGAACTCTCCACCGGATTTAATAAGTTGGAATTTTTTTCGGAAAATAAGTTCGGGAAAACAAATAAAGTTGTGCGCTATGTGGTGGTAAAATAAATTGCTCGCTTAAACATAAACATATGAAAGAAGAAAAAATAGACAAAGCTAAAATGCTGGAAGCAGCCGTCAAGGAAATCCAAGAAAAGTACGGCGAAGGATCCCTGATGAAGCTTGGTGACGTGCGCAGGGTGGATGTAGACGCCATTCCCACCGGCGCCTTTACCTTGGATGCGGCTTTGGGGGTTGGGGGACTGCCCCGAGGGCGGATAATCGAGATATTCGGACCGGAATCGGGCGGTAAAACCACGCTGGCTTTGCATGTGGTAAGAGAAGCCCAGAAAAAAGGGGGTACGGCCGCCTTTATAGACGCCGAGCATGCTTTGGACCCTGAATATGCCAAAAAAATAGGGGTACAAATAAACGATTTGCTTATCTCCCAGCCCGATACGGGGGAGCAGGCTTTGGAGATAGTGGAGTCTTTGGTGCGTTCCAATTCGGTGGATGTGATAGTGATTGATTCGGTGGCGGCCCTCACTCCCCGAGCCGAAATTGAAGGGGAAATGGGTCAGCAGCACATGGGGCTTCAGGCGCGGCTGATGTCGCACGCTCTGCGCAAGCTTACGGCCATCGCCTCCAAGTCCAAAACCGTCATAATTTTTATCAATCAAATCAGGATGCAAATCGGGATTATGTGGGGTAATCCGGAGACCACTCCCGGGGGCAAGGCTCTGAAATTTTATTCTTCGGTCAGAATAGATATCCGCAAGGTGGCGCAGATAAAAAAGGGTGAGGAGATTATCGGCAACCGCGTCAAAGCTAAAGTCGTCAAAAATAAAGTGGCGGCACCCTTTCGGGTGGCCGAGTTTGATATTTTCTTCAACGAAGGCGTGTCCTACGAGGCGGATATTTTAAACACCGCGGTCACCCAAGGTTTGGTCAAAAAATCCGGAGCAAGTTTTTCTTACGAATCCACCAAGCTGGGCCAGGGCTTTGACAACTCCAAAAATTTCTTAAAACAAAATCCTAAGATACGGGATGAGATAATGAAAAAAGTGAAGGAGGGGATGAAGGAGAGTAGTTGATAGAGTAAAAAAATTCCCCCGAAATATTTAAGTCTTTATATTTTGATATATTGTTAGTCGATATCTTTAAATCTTGATATCTCGAAATAACTGGACGCGGGTTCTCGGCACATAGCCTCCAAAACACGCTCGGCTAAGTTTAATCTTTAAACTTTTAAATTTTCCAGCCTCGCTCAGTGCTCCGGCCGCAAGTAAGCTAAGCATTAAAACTTACTAATCATTTCAGCAGCCTCCGCAATGGTTTTTACGGCTACGCGCCTTCGGCCCGCTTAACTCCTCACTCTTGCTACCATTGTAAAATTTAGAAGGTTGGGTTATATTAAACGGACGACGTAGCGGATCTTTGAAAATAACCGTATCTTTTCCGCATGTGTGGTGATTGCTATCAGGGCAATCATGTAAAATGCATAAGGACAACACAGGGCTGAAAGTGCGGATGTGAAGTTTGTGAGCAAAAAAATTGGCCACTTCATCAGAAGAAAGGAAGGAAAAAAAATGCGAAGCCCTGAGTGTGCAAGAGGAGAGCATGAACTTTGCAGGGGTGAGTATGAGGAAAACGGTCAGACACTCATCTGTCTCTGTCCCAAGTGCAGGCACGATATTTCCAAGCCGATGGAGACAACTCCGGAAAGGGTTGCTACGGGGGGTATTTATGCGCCGGAGGGCTGGATAGCACCTCCCAGCCGTACCGAAGGACCACCTCGAAGGGGTTATTAAGAAGAAGTTTCTTAAATTTTTATAAAGGACGCACGAGTGCGTCTTTTTTCTATGGGTAAAAAATCCCGCCAACGGCGGGATTTTACTCTAAATTTAGCAACTATCTATTGGTATATTGCAGCAAAGCCAGATATCGCGCCCGTTTGGCCGCCTCCGATACGCCCCGCTGGTGTTTGGCGCACAGGCCGGATTTGCGCCGCGGATATATCTTGGCCTGCGTGCTCATAAATTTTCTGATAGTTCCTGAGTCTTTGTAGTCAATAAAAAATCTGTTATTAGTACAGAAATAACATTGTTTTTTTTCTTTGGTTTGTGGTATATCTTTAAACATTTGTATTTTTGGTGAGTATTTTGTACTTAGGGAATTTTTGCGTCAGCAAAAATTAAAACGGTATATCTTTTACATCTATTTCTTCTCCGTCACCGGGAAGCTCAATGGTCGGTATAGTATCCTCTTTGGCTGATCCGGATGACCGCAGGCTTTCGTCTGGGGCTCCTCCCGCATCAAATCCTCCTCCTGACCCTCGCGGACCCAGCTGGACGCGCTCGGCGATTATTTCGGTCCGCCAGTGCTTGACGCCCTGATTATCCTGCCAGGACCTGGTCTGCAGTCGTCCCTCCACCAAAACTGGGCTTCCTTTGCGCAGGTATTGGTTTACAATTTCAGCCTGCCGTCCCCAAGCTACGATGTTGTGAAATTCGGCCTGTTTTTGTTTCTGCCCGGAGCTGTCATTATAAAATCGGTTGGTTGCTACCGCAAAAGAGCAAACCGCCTGCCCTCCGGGAGTTTGGCGCAGTTCCGGATCGCGGGTAAGGTTGCCGAGAACAAATACTTTGTTTAGATTCATTGATTAGTGACATGTGACATGTAACGTGTGACATGGAATTTTTAATGCATTTCCTTGTCGCCTGTCACTTGTCACTTGTTGCTACCTACCTAATATCTCTTCCAATTTTTTATCTAAAGCTTCCAAATCCAGCCGGTCTTCTTTGGTTTCCGCCTCTGTAGGCCGGGCGCCTTTAGGTTCAGTTTGGGTGTGTTTGGCGCCCGGAGCGGCCGGGATAAAAGGTCTTACGGTTGTCTCGCGGGTTTCTTTCAAGACAATCAAATGTCTCAATATTTCCTTCTTTTCCTTAAGTTCTTTTTCTATATTTTTCAGCGCCGAAGGAGCGGCATTAAAAACTATCCAGCCGAAATACCCGACCCGTTCTTTTTTGATATGGTAGGCAAGTTTTATTTTTTTAGGGGTCTCGGCATACTTTACCATCCCCTTGGAGTTTTCTATCAGGTTGCTTAGCTTAGCCGTCTCAGTCAAGACCGATTCTTCCGGCACCGAAAGAGACATAATATAGGCTACCTCATAGTTTCTCGCGTCTGTTTCCATAAATGATACTTTAACAAAAAAGCCCAAATTTAGCAACCCGCCTAAGTTTTGCTTCACAAAATTTAGGCGGGTTGACAAAAATAGCTTATAAGTTATAGTTGTGCAAGCTCTATGAAAAATTTTATGGCTTTTATATTCTTTTGGCGGTTATGGTATTTTTGGTAATCACAGGATTTATCATTATTTTCACCGGACACGGGGAGGTGCGCGTATATGGATAGGTGGCCAAAAACTGAAGACGGCAAGATGATTAAGATTGGAGAACTTTCTCCTACGGACGACCGAGCCAAAGCTCTCTTTTTGCGTATTAAGGTTCAAACTGGTCTTGGCAATTGTGGCCAAGAATGCCCCCAGCTGTATGAAGTGGACGGACAAATTCACTGCGGTCCTTATCGCCAATTGCTGACGGTAACAGCCAGTGGAAATTTTGTCCGAACCCATGGCTGTGTGGCCGACTTCGGGCCGTAACTAAGGATTTTTAAAAAACAAAGCGAGCATTTTTATGCCCGTTTTTTTATTTCTATTTATTTTGGCCGGATGTTAAATTCGAAACTCTATTACATCCCCATCTTGCACCACATAGTCTTTGCCTTCGGTACGTAGCTGTCCCAGTTCTCGGGCTTTTCCCCAGGAGCCGGCTTTCAGCAATTTTTGCCAATTTATCACCTCTGCCCGGATAAATTTTTCTTCAAAGTCGCTATGGATGGCGCGCCCGGCGCGCGGGGCTGATGAATCTTTGGGTACGGTCCAGGCGCGCGATTCATCCTCGCCGGTGGTGAAGAAGGTTATCAGCCCCAGGGTGGAGTAGCCTATTTTTATAAGCCGGTCCAGCCCGCTTTCTTTTATGCCGAGTTCACCTACAAATAATTCTTTTTCTTCTTTTTCCAAGCCTGATAACTCCGACTCTATTTTAGCGGAGATAGCCACCACGGATGCGCCGCCGATTTTTTCTTTTATTTTTTGATCCGGCTCCCATCCGTTCTGCAACTGTTTTTCCGAAATATTAAAAATATAGATAAAAGGTTTGGCGGTGAGGAGTGAAAGCTCTTTAAGCAGAGCCGTTCCTTCCGCAGATATTTCGTGCTCCTGGTTTAGGACGCCGGATGCCGGCTGTCCGGCCTGCAAGGAGCCTTTTAGGTTTTTCAAAAAGTCTACCTGTACTACCGCGCCTTTTTTCTGGCCCTTGGCGTCGGATTCGGCCCCAATTAGCCTTTTGGAGACAGTCTCCATGTCTTTAAGTATAAGCTCGTATTCTATCACCTCGGCGTCAGAGACGGGATTTAGCTCTCCGCCGACATGGGTTATGTCGCTGTCTTCGAATATGCGGATTACCTCCGCGATGGCGTCTACCTCTTTGATGTGGGATAAAAATTTATTACCCAAGCCCTCGCCCTCCGCCGCTCCTTTTACCAGCCCCGCTATATCCACAAACTCCACTATGGCCGGCACTATTTTTTTGGATTTGGATATAGCCGCCAGCATACCCAGGCGGTCGTCGGGCACCTGAACTATGCCGACGTTGGGTTCTATGGTACAAAAAGGGTAATTAGAAATATCAACCTTTTTTTGAGTTAAGGCGTTAAAAAGAGTAGACTTGCCCACATTGGGCAGTCCGACAATACCTATTTTTAGAGACATAATAATAATTAATATATTAGTATCGCGGTTAATAATAAACTAATCTTTAACAATATGAAAGTAAACCCTTCGGTTTTTAAAACCAACGATATCCGCGGCAAATATCCACAGGATGTATCGGAAGAATTCGCCGAACTGCTCGGCCGGGCGGTGGCCGATTTTGTCGCCGGCAAGAAATCCCGTAAAAATTTGAAAGTTCTAATTTGCGGGGACGTGCGTTCGTCTTCTCCGGCTCTGCGGGAGGCCGTAGCCCGCGGACTGATAAAACAAGGAGTTTCTGTTTTGGATATGGGCGCCGGCACCACCCCTTATTTTTATTTTTTAATACATAAACTTACCATAGCGGGCGGGATAATGGTGACCGCTTCCCACAACCCCAAAGAATACAACGGTTTTAAGATACGGGGTAAAAACAATTCTTCCATAGACGGGGACAACGGCCTGCCGGAAATAAAAAAGCTGGTCCTTTCCCGCAAATTTCAAAAAATTTCTTTTCCCGGGGAAATTGCTCAGGCTCCCGACCATCGGGAAGTATACTTAAAATTTATTTCCCAGGGAGTGTCTATCTCCAAGGATATAAAAATCGTGGTGGATGCGGCCGGCGGAAGTACTTCTCTTTTTCTGCCGGCTTTGCTGAATCGTTTTCCCAATATCCAGTATAAACCCTTATTTTTTCAGCCGGACGGCGGTTTTGCCAAGCATTCGCCTAATCCTCTTCTGCCCGAATCCCAAAAATTCGTCCAAGACGAGCTGAAGAAGGGGAAATACAATTTCGGGGTGGTTTTTGACTGCGACGGGGACAGAGTTGTCTTTTTTGACGAAAAAGGCAATACCCTAAAATCGGAATTTGTTTTCTGTCTCCTGGTGGATGAGGAATTGCGCCGCCACAAGGGGGCCACTTTCGTAATGCCCGTCAATATATCCAAGGGCGCGCGGGAATATATTCAAGGCCGGGGGGGCAAACTGGATCTTACCAAAATCGGCTACACCTTTCTGCAAAAAGCTATGAAAAACAAAAAAGCTCGGCTGGGAGTGGAGCTTTCAGGCCACTTCTATACCAAACTAGGAAGTACCATTTCCGACTCGGCCCTGGCCGCTTTCCTGCGTCTGGCGAGCGCCATTGTGCGTGCGGGTAAACCTTTATCTCAACTGATGAAGCCGGTAGACACGTATCTTTCCTCGGGAGAGCGCAATTTCCATGTCTCCGACAAAGAAGCGGTTTTGAAAAAAATAAAAAAATATTTTAGCGACGGCAAAATATCGGAGAAAGACGGAGTTTTGATAGAATACCCCGATTGGTGGGTTATAGTGCGCGCATCCAATACCGAGCCCGTCCTGCGCCTAGTGATGGAGGCCAAATTCCAAAAAGTTTTTGACGAGAAGCTGAAGGAGGTGATAGAGCAGATAGGGGGGAGAGAGGAATAAATAAGTTCTGCCAGAGCACGGATTCCCTATCCGTGCTTTTTATTTTTGCAGAAAAAATATATAATATCCCTATGGATATTTCTTTGCTTATTATTTTAATCGTTTTGATAGCCGGTTTTGCCGGGGTTTTTTGGTTTATGTCTAAAAACCGTAAGGGGCCGCAAGATAATCAAGGCTCTTTTGTATTGTTGCAAAACCAGCTGCAAGAGCTGGCGCGCACTATGGATCAAAAGCTCGGCGAGGGCACGGGGAGGATGTTTGAAAGCATGAAAACACAGTTTGGGGAAAGCCAAAGACTGGCAAGCGACATCCGCGACCTCGTAACCAAACAGCTTACGGAGGTGGCGCGCGAGCAGACCAAAACCAACGAAGCCACAACCCGCTTTATGACTATTGCCGAGCAGCTGGCCAATCTTGAAAAAGTCCTCAAGCATCAAAAACAACGCGGCAATCTCGGCGAGGCGTCGCTCGAGCTCATACTCGCCAATATCCTGCCGCCCACCTCATTTAAAATGCAGTATGAATTTCCGGGCGGGGAGACGGTGGATGCGGTGATATACACCAAAGAAGGTTTTATACCGATTGACGCTAAATTTTCTCTGGATAATTATAACCGGCTGGTCAATGAAAATGATGATATCCGGCGCGAAGATTTAGAAAAAGAATTTAAAAACGATCTAAAAAAACGCATTGACGAATGCGCCAAATACGTCCGGCCTAAAGACGGCACGCTGCCTTTTGTTTTTATGTATATTCCGGCCGAAGCCATTTATTACGACCTACTCATCAACGAAGTCGGCTCCGTAAAAGTAAATACTCGCAATCTGATTGATTACGCCTACAATGAAAAACACGTGATTATTGTCTCACCCACGACCTTCGCGGCCTACCTTCAATCGGTGCTTTATGGCTTCAAGGCTTTCAAAATTGAAGAAACGGCCAAGGATATTATTAAAAATGTGGACAATCTGTCGCGCCATCTGAAATCCTATGAGGATTCTTATAAAAAATTGGGCACTACGCTTTCTACGGCCGCCAATCATTACAACAAGGGTTACAAAGAATTCGGTAAAATAGACAAAGATATTTTGAGAATTACGGGAGAAAAAATGGAGATAGAGGTAGCGGCTATTGAAGGTCCCGCGATTGGGGATTAATATGTTTATAGAAAGGAGGTGATACTATGGATGATCAGACCTTCCCCAACCCGTTCAACTAAGCTGAATCGGCCGAGTTGAGCTATGGCGTGGGGAAAAAGTCGGGCGCTGTCTGCT
>CAYHON010000024.1:0-9440 GCA_964358425.1 uncultured Candidatus Saccharibacteria bacterium
TTTCTTCCTGTTTGTGGATGCCTGGGGATGGAAGGCAGAGAAGAAGGCTTCCAAACCCTGACAATCCAAACCATAACAACCAAAAGCCGCTTAGTCATGATGACGACGCGGCTTTTATATGCTTGACTTCTATTTTTCCTTGTCTGTGGAAAACAAATTATGGTATTTAAGCCATTTTTATAATACTATGGCTAATAAGAAAAAATTATGAAAATATATCTACTTACTAAAAATCCTTTTAAATTAAAAGCGGCCAGGGCTATTTTTGATGATTTTAATATTGAATTAGAATCACTGAATACTGAATATCCAGAACTACAATCAGATTCAAGCTTGGAAATCGCCCGTTTTACAGCTCTCCAAGCAGCCAGGGACACCAATAAATCCGTCATAAGAGAAGACCATAGTTTTTTTGTGAATTATCTAGGGATACCAGGTCCTTATATGTCTTATGTTGATAAAAGGTTATCTCCGGACAAATTGATGGAAATACTGAAAGGGGTAAAAGACCGAGGCGCTTATTTTGAAATTTCCAGTGTGTATGCGGATCCGAGCGGAAAAACCATCGAACATACATTTAAAGTTGAGGCAGAAATCGCTGAAAAAGTTGTGGTAAAAAATGCCGGCTGGGATGGTGTTATATCTATTGTTGGAGAGAAACATGTTCTGGCCGAAGGTGGGCAAGAGAAGAGATATGGTCTTTTCGGACAGGGCTACAAAAAGATAGCCGAAACTCTTATCGGCGACAAATAAGCTTGGAGTTAAGTCTTTTTAAAAACTCCTCGGAAAACCGAACGTAATCCGGTACTTACTTTTTTGTTGTATAAGTATATTTTTTCAGCCGGAATCAATCCGGTCTGTTTTAATATCTTAAGGATTTTACTCCTGCTCAAGAGGGTCATATGAAGACCTTCTTTGGTTATAAAAGTGTTGGCATTGTTTTTTATCTCACGAAGTTCCGGTGCCACAACTCCTCTATAGAAGACGTTTATACAAAGAAATCCACCCGTTTTTAAAATTCTACCGGTTTCTTTTACTGCTGTGGAGAATTCTTTGTATGAATTCGTGTTGTGATATACACCATTAGCTATAATAATATCAAAGGTGTCTTTTTTAAAAGGAAGTTTGAGTATTGAGGACATTATCACCTTTTTTTTAATTTCCTTAAGTGGTATTACTTTTGCGAGTTTTTTCCTGGTAGATTTTACCATGGACTCATATAGGTCGCATGCCCAGCTGTTGAACCCTAGTTCTATTAATAATTTTGTATTCCTACCTCCTCCAGATCCCAGATCTAAAGCTTTGTAAGAAGCGGGGTTTTTAAGCCGAACTAAAAAATCTCTCCAGTAAGGAGATGGTTCATATTCATAGAACTCTTTAACAACCTCAGGTTTGTTCCAAAAATTATATTCCGGCGTATTAAGCATTTTTAATTCTTGTGATAATTTTATATCCGTTGTTATTTATAAGAAAAGAATACACTTTTAATTTTTTGGATCGGAATATTCTTTCGCATTCGTGCGGTTTATTAGTAATTGCAAAAATGGCCGGTCCTACGGAAGATATTGCCAATACATCAGCGATATTAGTTTTTTTAATAAAGGATAAATCAGCACATAATTTAGGTAGTTTGCTGTATGTGAAGGAGCAGTTTTTTATACTTCCCATATTATATCGGTACTCATAAATCACGTCACCCACAGGCTTTAAATCCCCTGAAATCATAGCTGGAAGCATTTTATGTAGAATATTATAAGCAATTGTCTTGCCGTATTTTTTGCCAGTGAATATAAATTTTGGTAGGCATTTTATTTCTTTTTTCATCAATATATCAGAATCAAGATCTTCAATATCTCTAGGTATTCCTATAACTGCCTTATAGTTATCGGATATATCCATAGTTGCGATAGGCACACTTTCTCCTGCTAATAAAATCAAGCCACCCTTACAAATTCCAGCGGCAGCTGATCCGCCTATACACTGCACAGGATTCAGGTGGTCATTATCACCGTCTATTTCTTCTCCATGATTTTGCGCAAGGTATCTAATTAAGTCCTTGGGACTTATTGGGTTTCCGTAAGCTTCATTTAGTGCGCACGCCACAGAAGAAATAAGCCCACTACTTGATCCGAATCCGCAGTGTCTTATTTCTTTTGAATTGTTGACCCTAATATCAAAGCCCTCCTTGAAATTAATAGCTTTTTTTATAAGAATGGCCGAGTGTCTTATTAAGCTTGATCTTTTTGAGTTATCTGAAACTAAAATCTTTGAATCAGAGCGCTTCTTTACCGAAACTCTTTTAAAAAGCGCTATAGAAAAGACTACTTCTCCAGGCGAATACTTCAAATCACTCCTCATATCTATCTTGCTTGGATCCATGGCCATAGCATTAAGCCTGGTAGGATAATCTATAGATAAAGATTTATATTTCAGTGGATATTTTCGCCCCTCCAATTTTAAAGGATTAAAAATACTCCCCACTTTAAATGGGGAGTATTTTAAATCTGCTTTTTGAAATTTAACCCCTTTTTTCATAGCCAAGCTTCTTAAATAAAATATCTTTCAACTCGGCTTCGAGTTCGGCTTCACCGCCCCTGTTACATATAGTAAAGTCAGCTTTTGTTCTGATCGAGTCTATTCCTATCTTCTGGTCTTTGACTAAAAGATCCTTAAACCCCTCTATGTCCAGATTGATACCTTCTCGCTCACTGTAGCGCTCCAACAGGATATTAAAAGGCGCATCGATGAAAATTATTGTGTTTCCATGGCCGTTGACATTCGGTATTGCAGTCCTAATCTTTTCAATTCCAACTATTGAGCGGCTACCCACAATAGTTAAGTCTATATAGCCGTTATCTGCTTCCAGTCGTTTTTTAAGTTTGGATATTTCTTGCACCAGAACTTCATCTGTGAAATGAATTCCAAACTTTTTTTCACCGTGTTTGATCCAGTCTGTAAAACCCACCTCTTTTTCCAGCTCGATATGAATTTTTCTGAGGGCGGGGCCAAGATCAATGGGATAAAAACAAAACTTACACATAATTTCGGACGACTTAGTTTTCCCGGCGCCGTGCGGTCCCACAAGAAAGATCATCGTAATAGCCTCCTATATTAAGTTGTTCTTTATACACTACAACGTAGTCATTTTTTTGTCAACTATTTTATTGAGTTACTACTAGATAACCCCTTGATTTTAGACATAGCCTTAAAAGTAGCTTCAACAAAAATCTTCATAGTATCATAAACCCTTAAGTCGGTTTTATGTGGCATTAATAATTGTAAATCTGTACACGCTAATATAACGTGCTTAACACCTCTTTTTTTGAAATCACTGACGATATTTAACAATTTATTTCTGTCGGATTTTATGTATTTATTTAATACTAATCTATGTATGATTTTTCCTAACTCGGATTGTTGAGTTTTATTTGGTATAAATAGCCCTATATTACTAGAAGATAAATATTCTTTATAAAGATTTCTTTTTATAGTTATAGATGTAGATATCAAGCCAACTTCAGAAATATTTTTTTCTTTTAAAAAATCTATAACCTCTTCTAATATATTAAGAATTGGAATTTTTACTGAATTTCTAATTTCCTTGATGAAAGCATGAAGAGAATTACAGGGCATTACTATAAAATCGGCGCCTGCTTTTTCTAGTCTCTTAGCAGCGTCTATTAAAAAAGGAATACATTTTTCTTCTTCTCCGCCATCAACAATTGATCTTCTCTCAACGGAATAAGGCAGGGGTATACTGTATATCAATATTGGTGGTCTACTGTCTTTATTATATTTTTGACACAATGAAATTAATTCTAAATAAAACCTGGAAGTAGTTTTTGGTCCTAATCCGCCGATTAATCCTACAGTTTTCATAATAAGTTAAGTCGCTATTATTACTCCTAATAACTCTCTTTTTATAACAATATTATAGCGAATAAGCAATTTACGAAGGTGCCTCAGGTGGTTGACATATAAATACCCCTGTGTTACTTATAGTAAAAGAAGCTTGATAATTTAAGCCACAATCACATTAAAAGAAAGGGTGGTGATAATCCACATGGCGGATTCTACACTTACAATCCCATGTCACTGGAGTAAAGATGTTATTGATGAAGTTTTGACAACCAATAAGATAGTTGGCGCGGTTAAGGTATTTGAGGTGTATGGAGTAATGGCTGAAGGTGGCCCTGTTGGTCATGGGAGATCCAGTGATTCAGTTGTGTCTGTTAGTAGGGACATGGCGGTGGATTTTCGCCGCTACCTTAAAAGCAGGAGTCTTGATTTTATATATCTATTAAATGCTCCATTTGTTATGGATGGAAGTTTTGAGCAAGAGAGAGAACTTAGGGACTATCTTGAGTGGATTTTGGTCTATATTCAGCCAGATGCCTTAATGATTGCGTCTCATGAATTAATGAAGTTTGTCAGATGTGTAGACAAGAAGATCCCAATTCATATTTCTACCATAGCTGGTGTAAAGAGCGTGAAGGACCTGGAGATTTTTCTTGATATTTCTCCAATTAGAGTTGTTCCTCACCATGATGTTGGAAAAGAATGGGCAACTTTAACCAAACTTGTTTCTTTTACTGATCAAATCGGCGTGGAAATTGAGTTAATGGTAACAGAGAGTTGTCTGTTTAGATGTCCCCACAGAAATCAACACTATGAATATTTGGCTAAGAGGACAAAGGATGCCCCTTTTCATACTGTGTGCAATACTGTTAAGCTCACCCACCCAAGAGAATTTCTTTTGGCAGGTGGTGTGATACGACCCGAAGACATGCGGATGTACGAGGAATTGGGTATTAGACGGTTCAAGATTACTGGGCGATCCAAACCGGCGAGTTGGTTGCCGGAGGTAGTAATGGCTTATCAGGCAAGAAGGTATTGTGGCAATTTGATCCGCCTTCTGGGGATAGATCCTTCAATGAGGGCCGAGGAGTGGCTACATATCCAGAACGATGCTCTTGATGGCCTAACCGAGCCGTTGATCAAGGCTATTTGTCACGAAGATCGCGTTGTTTATGCCGATGATTTAATGGCTCGTTTATACAAGGCCGGACACTTTAGGGTCGCGGACGGATCACAATACAGGGAACAAGATGGTCTCTTTTCTCTAGTAAACACCCGCGCAGGAGAAAGAGTTTGGTCTATATTAAAAAAAGAACTCGGTAAATGATTCTTTTGTAAAATAATAGGGTTGCCACCTTGTGGCAACCCTATTTTATTCTACTTTAGAGATCTTATATTTCGTACCAGCAAAAACAATCTCTTCCCCTTCTTTTTTATCAATAAATGCTCTTGCAATGGGGGCAGAGCTGGTTATGGAAGTAATTTCTATTCCATCAATTTTGACAGTTTCCCCTCCTCCTTTAGCCAACAAAATAAAAACCGTTTCCTGGTGATTACTGGTGTTTTCAATCGTAAATAACGATGCTGGACCGATCGTGTTTGTTTTCGGAATAAGACCGAGCGCCCTCATCGTCTGTAAGCAACAGGCATGAGCTTCTCTCGCTGAATTTAATTGGGTTTCTACTCCAACAGCGAGACTGCTGAGATTAAACTTCGAGGTATCAGAATGGCTTTCGTTACTACCAGGGGCATCTCGAGCGCCTTTTCTTGTGGTTTCTAAAAATTGTGTTGAGGATTGAATTTTTTGCGAAAATACCTCAATTAGAGCCAATAAAACTGCGTCTTTCATGGTATTCCCCCTTCCTATTAAAGATTTTGATTTATGTAAAGGATCCCTTTATTAGGGTGAACTATAGTTTAGATATGTAGTTATGTCAAGGTGTGTTAGTATTTAATTGGTGTTGTTTTTTAATTGTGGATAACAAAATATGGTATTTAAGCCATTTTTGTGGTATTTTTTAGATAGAGTCGTAAAAATAAAAAATCCTAAGCACGAAATCCTAAATCCTAAACCGACCGCAGGTCGTCCTGAACGAAGTGAAGGAACTCAGAGTTCCTTCGTCGCTTCGCTCCTCAGGATGACTTTGGCTGGTGCCAAAGTCAGTTTAGTATTTCGATATTCGGATTTAGAATTTAATAAAATATGAACAAAATGGGCATAGTGGAGGCGGTCCAGAACAAAATGGACCTGACCAAAAAATCGGCCGAGGACGCGGTGGATACTGTTTTTGACTGTATTACCAAGTGTCTCGCCCAAGGCGAGGAAGTTTCCATTTCCGGCTTCGGGGCATTTATCGTAAAAAAAAGAGACGCGCGGATGGGCGTCAACCCCCGCACGGGAGCCAAGATTCAGATCGGGGCTACCGTTACTCCGAAATTCCGCGCGGGCAAAGCGCTGAAAACCGCGGTGAAATAGACATTTTTCTTTGAAGAAACACAAAAACTGCCTCGCGAGGCAGTTTTTGTATTACGAGTATAATTACGACTGCGATCGAACCTACTTTATCAAAAATTCCTGAAAAAATCCAATCGCTCCGCCCCGCCGCCAGCCGCCACAAAGCGGCAGCCTACCTCGCAGAAAAACTTTCTTTACAATTTTGATTTTGCGGCTTCTTTTCAGAAACTATAGAACACTTTGGCGTTATCGCAAAATATCTTTTGCTTGACCGATTCTTTCTCCTCTTTGGGAAGTAAAATTACCGACAATTTACCAATTACAAAAAATAAAAACCTCCTTGTTGAAGTTGTTCGCATTGCCTATTTAACTAAAAATCCTGATAATGGCTTAAATATTTTTTCCTTATTTAAAAATTCTTCATAAAATTTTTCCCTCTTCCAATAAACCCTGAACGCCCTTGCTGTTTTTTTTGAATATATTATTCGATACTTATCATCAACAACCTCAAGAGCGCAACAGTTTTCAACCGCAACAGCAATGCCGGAGGTTTTTTTCATCATTTCTTTTAGACCAGCCCTTCTTTCTGATTCGGTATCGGCGTGAGGGCAATAAAGTATATTTAGAAATCCGAGGCCGGAAACTTTAAACAGATCAGCATTTGGATTTGTAAATCTTCTGGAATCAGAAATTCCATATTTACACCAGCAAATTGCGCCGGCGCTAACCCCAGAAAGAACAATTCCCTTCTCGCCTGCTTTCTTTAAAATTTCGTCCAGTCCGGTTTTTCGCCAGACTTTCATTAATTTTGCTGTGTTTCCTCCGCCCACGTAAACTATATCTGAATTAAAAACTTTTTCTTCAATTTTCTTTTTTGACTGGACTTCTTTTATTAAATACAAAACGTCAGTCTGGCATCCCAACCTTTTCCCAAAATGCTTTTTTACTACTTCATAATATGATTCTGAATCAGAGCTTGCGGTCGGTATAAAAAGCAAACGCGGATTTTTCTTTCCCGTTAATGCGATGATTTCCCTGTCTATTTTGGTTGTTTCAACGGGAAATCCCGGTCTGCCGATTTCCCCACCGCCAATGGCTATAATTTTCATATTTTATAAAGAATTTCTCCCTTTGCAATTTTATAGAAAAACACATTCCACAAAATTACACCTCAATAATAGTAGAATAAAATAATTATTTCAATTTTTATCCAGCTCAACCGCGCTTTCTCGACGAGCGGACAAAAAATTTCCTCCCCCTAAAACCCCTCCATTTTTTGCCCGCGAGCCGAAGCGAAACCCCGCCGCCCGCACGTTAGCGCGGAGCCGGGCAGAAAAATTTTCTTTTCCTTTTAGGAAAAAAATTGGAGCGCGCAAAAATCAAAATTGTAAAGAAAGTTTTTCTGCAAGGCAGTTTTTGTGTTACGAGTATAATTACGACTGCGATCGAACCTATTTTATCAAAAATTCCTGATTCTAAACAGTGCAGCGCTTCACGCGGCATACCATCTAGTTGACTAAAGAAACGGAGATGTTCCTTATCCTACAATCGTAATATATTTAACTATCTATAATTTTGTGCTAAGATAACGTATTATGATTACACCCATCTAGAACCGCACGAAACAATCATCGTAAAGTAGAAAAATCTCCGCTAGGACATCTGCTTGACAGGAAGTGCTCTGTGGGAGCATGGTGGTAATGCTAGAATAGCTAGCCACACGTTACAGACTTTACATAATATAAGTGGATAATCAAAAGGTCGAGCCCATATTTAAAATAAGAATAGTTGTTAAACACATAATTAAAATTAATATGAAAAAAATTATTTTAGGAGTAATAACTCTTTTTGCCATCTTTGGCCTGGCTTTATTTGTGGTTCAAGCCGTGGCTCAAGCCAATGACGGCGATGGACGGAAAATTGTCGTCTTTCAGACCGGCCTGAACGATGCCGCTAAAGACGAAATCATTGCCCGCACCGGCGGCGTCAAATTAAAGAATCTAGACCTTATTGGCGCCAAAGCGGTGTGGGTGCCGAATCGCGCCGCCGCGGCGAAATTGGCTGCTTCTTCCGGTGTAGTGCGGGTGGATGAGGATGTGGTGGTGGAGGCGCTTGTCAAAGAAGGATTTGTGAATGGGAAAAGAGCACCCGCGCCCCAACCGACTGAATCACTGCCCTGGGGTGTTAATCGCGTGGACGCGGAACTGGTCTGGCCCTCGGGTAACACTGCCGACTTGGTCAAAGTGGGAATTATTGACACTGGTATTTCCAACACACATCCCGACCTCCTGGCCAATGTAAAAGGCGGTATTAATACCATCAACCCTCTCAAAAGTTGGAATGATGATAATGGTCATGGTTCGCATGTGGCCGGAATCGTCGGCGCGTTGGATAATGATATCGGCGTGATTGGCGTTGGGCCAGCCATTGATCTCTACGCTATCAAAGTTTTGGATCGGCGGGGTTCAGGTTATCTCTCGGATGTGATTGAAGGCATTCAGTGGGCTATCGCCAACAATATACAGGTGATCAACATGAGTTTAGGGGCTTCAACTGGTAACCAGTCATTCCATGATGCGGTGATTGTTGCCAAAAATAGCGGCATTGTAGTAGTGGCGGCCGCGGGCAACAGCGGCGGCTCGGCCAACGAATCGGTTCTCTTTCCAGCGGCCTATCCAGAAGTAATTGCGGTTTCGGCCACTGATCAGAATAATGTAATTGCTTCGTGGTCCAGCCACGGCCCGGAAGTGGATCTGGCTGCTCCGGGCGTGAGCATCTATTCCACCTACAAAGGCACGGGCTACGCCACATTTTCCGGAACTTCAATGGCCGCGCCGCATGTCGCGGGTTCTGTTGCACTCGTATTAAACACTCCGGTTGGCTCCTACGACACGAATACCAACGGCCAATGGGATCCAGATGAAGTGCAGAAGAAATTGCAATACCGCGCAACCGATCTGGGTGATATCGGAGTTGATACCTTATATGGCTGGGGACTGGTGAACGCTTACACCTCGACTCAATAGTGGCTATGGTAGATTGAAAAACAATAAACCCTGCCGGTCTAACCGAGCAGGGTTTATTGTTAATAAGCGGGTAAGGGGAATCGGCTACAAATAAATTTCCT
>CAYHON010000025.1:0-7015 GCA_964358425.1 uncultured Candidatus Saccharibacteria bacterium
CCGCCTCGCTCCGCCATTCTTTCCGTAAATCCTCCAAGGTTTTTTTGATATGCAGAAGATAATCTTCCCAGATCATCCGCATATTCTGGATACCCGATTTCAGCTCATCCAGCATTTTATCCAGCTCCGATTCTATTAAAACGTCGGGTATCTCCGTCTTGGTCTCGCGGGCGATATCCTCAATTATCTGCGCCCGTACCCGCTGTTTCTCTTTTTCTTCTTTTTCGCGGGTTAAGCCGTCTTTTATGTTTTGTCGCAAGGCGACCACCGTGTCAAACCCGCCTAAATTTTGCGAAGCAAAACTTTGGCGGGCAAACTTACCCAGTCCTTTTACAAAATCATCCGTCAGCTCCGGTATTTTTCTTTCCTGCACCAATTTCACCGAGACTTTAAATTCGACTTTTTTACCGGCAATTTTTTTATCATACCAATCAGACGGCACCGAAACAGAAAAACTTTTTTCATCTCCCGCTTTCAGTCCCGCCAAATTATCTTCAAACCCGGGCACATAGTTGCCCTTGCCAATGACCACGGGGTGGTTTTTGGATTCAGTGATAGGAGAGTTATCGCTTTTTGTCTCTCCGCCAAAGGCGGATCCGCCTCGGGCGGAAAAATCCACTTCCACCAGGTCGCCCTTTTGCGCAGGCCTGTCTACGGTTATTTCTTGCGCCCGCGATTCCTGGATCCATTTGGTAGTTTTTTCTATTTCTTCATCAGATACCATGACCTCCTTTTTGGTTTTAGCTATTTTTTCGGCGATTTTTTTATAATCAGGCAAGACAACTTCAGGCAGGAGCGCTAGCTTGGCCTTGAATTGCAAATCATTGCCCAAGGCAAGTTTCGTGACGGCAATTTCCGGCCGTCCCACTGGCGTAAACTCTTTGCCCTCGGCTTTAGCTTTAACAAAGAGTTCTTCCAATATTTCGGGATATACTTTACGCACGGCCAAATCCGCCGCTTCCTCATATATGGCCATCTCGCCGATTTTATTTTTTACGACATCATACGGCGCTTTGCCCTTGCGGAAACCTTGTATTTCAATTTGCTCCGAAATCTTAACCGCCGCATTTTTTATGTGCGGCTCAAAATCGGAGAAATGGAGAATGACTTCTATCTCCAGCTCGGATTTGGGAAGATTTTTGGTGGTGTAGGTATACACTTGGTTTAATCATACGGGTTCGCGATTCGTCGCGGCCGGTATTTTTTTATTCATCTGATGGCGCGGTCGAAGGCAATCCTCCGAGACAACCCTTAAAAGCTTGGCTTGCTTGCCCCCACACCTATGCATAGGTGTGGGGGCTTGGTCTCGAGATGGTCGAGAGAAGCCAAACTTTTACGGAGTGAGGTTATCCGCAGGAGATAACCGAACGTGTTGGCGAGGAGCGGTTGCCGAGAAGCCGCGCCAACTGTCGAAATATAAAGATTTCAACATATCAAGATATCGACTAACAACATACCAAGATATCGACAAACAATTTAAAAATATCCGGATTTAAAGATTCCGAGATATCAATTCAAAAATTCATCACAGCAACCTCGCAATCAGGAGCGCCACGATATTCGTTATTTTTATCATCGGGTTGATGGCGGGTCCCACGGTGTCCTTGTAAGGATCGCCGACTGTGTCTCCAGTCACCGCCGCCTGATGCGCCGGTGATTTTTTGCCGCCATAGTTTCCTTCCTCAATATATTTCTTGGCGTTGTCCCAGGCCGCGCCGCCCGACGTCATGGATACGGCCATAAAGAGCCCGGTGACAATCACGCCCACCAACATCCCGCCGATGGCATACGCGGCGTTCTCGCCCAGTATCACAGCAAGCAAAATCGGAACCAGCACCGGTATCAAGGCCGGCAAAATCATTTGGCGCAAAGCGGCTCTGGTAACAATATCCACCGCTTTGTCATATTGTGGTTTGCCCGTGCCATCCATTATACCCGCGATTTCCCGGAACTGGCGCCGTACTTCTTCCACCACCCCCTGCGCGGCTTTGCCTACGGCGCGCATCGCGATAGACCCAAAAAGATAAGGCATCATACCGCCGATGAAAAGCCCAAGCAAAACATAAGGATTGGACAGATCAAACACCATTTCCCGTCCGAAATTTTTTAATTCGGCCGTGTAGGAGGCAAACAAAACCAAAGCGGCCAGGCCGGCGGAGGCGATAGCGTATCCTTTGGTGATGGCTTTGGTGGTATTGCCGACGGCATCCAGCTGATCTGTAATCTCGCGAATTTCCTCGGGCAATCCTGCCATCTCGGCGATACCTCCGGCATTATCCGTAATAGGCCCGAAGGAATCTATCGCCACAATAATCCCCGCCATAGCGAGCATCGTCATCGCGGCCAGCGCCACTCCGTAAAGCCCGGCCAGCACATAGGCGGTAAGCATGCCTACGGAGATGACAATTATCGGCAGGGCGGTGGCCTCCATGGAGAAAGCCAGTCCCATGATAATATTGGTGCCGTGTCCGGTCAGAGAGGACCGCGCAATGCTTTGCACCGGACGGAATTTTTTGGAAGTGTAATATTCGGTAATCAAAACCACCAAAGCCGTCACCGCGATACCTACAACCGAGGCCAGGAAATAATCGTTGACCAAATTTCTTTCCAAATAAGCGGAAAAAATGGGCCAGATGACAACCAGAGTCAAAACCGAAGATACAATCAATCCTTTGTACAGCCCGCCCATAATATTAACCGGCTTGTCCTCGGAGCTGTGCTCGTGAGACCGCTCTTTAAGACGAACCATAAAACTTCCGACGATAGATGCGAGTATGGCCACGCCGCCGATAACCAGCGGCAGAGATATCAAAACCTGATTACCCGGGAAAAGCAGGGAAGACAGCAGCATGGCGGCGATAGCGGTCACCGCGTAAGTTTCAAAAAGGTCGGCAGCCATCCCGGCGCAATCACCCACGTTGTCGCCCACATTGTCGGCAATCACCGCCGGATTGCGCGGATCATCTTCCGGTATGCCGGCTTCCACTTTGCCGACCAGATCCGCTCCCACATCGGCTCCCTTGGTAAATATGCCTCCGCCCAAGCGCGCAAAAACCGAGACCAGCGAGCTGCCAAAACCGAGTCCGACCAAAATCCCGACGTCCTGGGCGATATAATAAACAAGGCTGACCGCAAACAAAGCAAGTCCCGTCACCAAAAACCCGGTGACCGAACCACCTAAAAAGGCCACACGAAAAGCTTTGGGCAAGCCGTGGCGAGCCGCCTCCGCTGTGCGGACATTGGTATCTACCGCCGTCATCATGCCGAGATATCCGGCCAAGGCTGAAGCGAAAGCTCCCGCCATAAAAGCGACGGCCATGGATAAATTAAAAACCCACCACAAAATTATCGCCAAAATCACCGCCACCACCCCGATGGTGTAGTTCTGCCTTTTCAGATAGGCCTTGGAGCCGGTTTTTATGGCCTGCCAGATTTCAATTTGTTTTCCGTGGCCGGTAGGATATTTTTTTATGAAATAAATCAGAACCAGGGCAAATATGATGGAAACCAGAGACGTAAGAATGGAGAAGAGGATCATATAGTTAAACTCTAAATCCGAATATCGAAATTCGAAACAATATCTAAACTCTAAACATATAAATTCCAAATGGGTTTATAATTTAGATTTTTAAAAATTGGGATTTGTTTCGGATTTCGGATTTCGTGCTTAGGATTTTTTAAAATTATTCACTTTTAACATCTTCTATTTTATCTTCAACCTCAATATTCTCTTCTACCGAAGTTGTTGCTCCTTTAGACCTAGCATCTATTTTCCAACCCGTCAATTTAGCCGCCAGGCGCACATTTTGTCCGCCCTTGCCTATGGCGAGCGAAAGCTGTTCCTCCGGCACGGTTACCCGAGCCTCTTTGCGGTCTTGGTCGGTCTCCACTTCCAGCACTTTGGCCGGAGAAAGGGAGTTCGCAATGAATTTAGCCGGATCCTCCGACCACTGCACCACGTCTATTTTTTCTCCGCCCAGCTCATTGATGACTGTGGATACTCTTACTCCTTTCTGGCCGACTAAAGATCCCACCGGATCGATTCCGGATTCGTGCGACTCCACCGCCACCTTGGAGCGGGAGCCGGCTTCCCGGGCGATGGCTTTTATTTCCACCGCGCCCGAGGCAATTTCCGGCACCTCTATTTCAAAAAGTTTCTTCAGAAGCCGCGGATGAGAACGCGACAGAAAAACACCCGGGCCTTTCGGATTTTTTTCAACCAAAAAAATTAGGGTTTTGACGCGCTCGCCCACCCGATATTGCTCACGGGGTATTTGCTCGTCCGGAGGCAATATGCCCACGGTCTTGCCCAAGTCCACAAAAATATTGCGTCCCTCTATCCGCTGGATAATACCACTCAAAACTTCCCCCTCCTTTCCTTTATATTCGTCAAAAACCACTTCTCTTTCTATTTCGCGGATGCGCTGGATTATAACCTGCTTGGCGGTCTGGGCCGCAATCCGGCCGAAATCGTCGTGAGCCTCCAGCGGAAACTCCAGCTCATCGCCCGGCTTTATGTCCGCTTTTATTTTTTGGGCCTCCTCCAGCATCAGATGTTTTTCCGGATTAAACCGTACTTTTTTATCCGGTCCCTCTATTTCATCATCAAAATCTCTTTCCCGGTCCCTTTCATTGTTCATCCCTTTGTTGCCGGCAATTATTTCGGCCTGCCTTCTTGCTCTTTCTTCCTCCTCCGCCGCCACCTCCTCTTCGGACTTAATCATGCTTTCGTCCACCACGATTTTTATCTGCTTCATGGTAACTTTGGAGGTCTGGGGGTCCATTGTAGCTCTGACTATCTGACCCTTCTTGCCGTAGTCGCGCTTATAGGCGGCGGCGAGCGCCACCTCTATGGTCTCAAATATTTTCTCTTTGGGGATGCCTTTTTCATCCGCTATTTGCTGTATGGCCTGTCCAAACGATTTTAGATCCATCATGATAGTGACATGTGACATGTGACATGCGACATGGATTTGTATCTCCTTGCCGCATGTAAACTTGCCACTTGTTGCTTTTTAAAAAAAGTCCGTTTCCACGGACTATACTCGGTAAATCTATCTATACTTAGATTATACTCGGCACAAAAGGACTGTCAAGGCTGCCTTCCGGAGGGTAAATTTCAATCAAATACCCCCCGTTTTTTTTGTTCACAACTTTTATTGCCATCCCCCCGGGAAGTATATATACCGAATCATCTTTCCCCAAAATAAACGTTCCCTTGGGAGCCCAAAAAGTTCCAATTCCATCTTCGCAAAGCGCCCAGCCGTCATCACCGACCCTTTTCATCTTTAATCTGGTTCCCGATTCATAAGTTGACGCAGTTTTTAATGCCTTTTTCCCGTCTTCTCCGGGATGAATCCGGTCAGGATTTATAGTCTCATGCGAAAGACTGGTAAACGATACGACAATATGGGCAAAAAGCATTTTAGGCCTTCTTTCCTTTTTTGATAAATCCGATAATTACGGTAATGGCACTAGCAATAGTAAAGAAGATAGAAACGGCAATTACTACAAGATTGGCTGTTTGCATAGAAAAATCATTGTCTTCATTTAGGAATTCTTCAAGAAAAAGTGGCAGGACAAAATAATCCATAAACGCCCAAATTACCAGAGTGCTAAGACCGAAAAACAGAGCCTGGCGATATTTTTTCCTGCCTAGACAGAAAACCGATAAAACGGTGGCTAATCCCAAAAGAGTAAAGAGAACGGCCGAGATTTCCATTCTTTTCTTTTCCCTTTCCTGTGTGTCTGTACTTTTACCAACTAGTGGTAAAAAAGTATGAGTGGCAACTATATATCAAAGAACAGACCAACACTCTAACTTTGGCTATAAAATACATCATACATATTATTTTGTCAAATAAAAATCCGCCGATTTCTGTCATAAGATGTTTCAAGTGTCAACCCCCGTTATGGTTCGTGTTTTCCCGGGTTAAATTATGTTACAATATCAATTAGGTATGCCGCCCAATAATCATAAAAAAAGTTTTAACCCTTTTGCCGAGTGCCGCGAGGCGCGCCTGACCATTTGGCAATGCCCGCCGTTTTTGTTTTTAGTCCTCGGAGTGGTAACGATTATCTCCATGATCGCCACTTATCTCCTGTCATCCAGTTATGTGGAAGAGCCGCAGGTGGCCGCTCTTATCGTGACAGGAGTGGCAGTACTCTTTATAATTGTAGGCAACCTGGTCATAAGCGGCTTCCATCGAGTGGCTGAAGCCAACCACATGAAGGAAGAGTTTATTTCCCTCGTCTCCCATCAGTTGCGCTCGCCCCTTTCCATCTTTAAGTGGACGCTGGAGGCTCTGCGGACCGATATCCAAAAAGAAACCAATCTTTTGTCGTCGGGCGCGGAAAACTATTTTCACACCCTGCGGGACACCAATGAAAACATGATAAAGATGGTAAATACCCTGCTGGAGGTAAACCGCATTGACGCCCAAAGCCTGCTTTTAAAAAAAGAAAAATTCTCTCTGGCGGAAATTTCCGAAAAAACAGTTGAAACCTTCCGCCGCTATGCCGATTCGTCCAATATCAAATTTATCTCGGATATACCCCCGTCTTTGCCCTATGTTTTAGGCGACCGCGATCGTTTGAGCGTGGTCATTGAAAACCTGATTGACAACGCGGTGCGCTACACCAAAACTTCGGGAAATATTATCATAAAGATATCTTTGGAAAACAATTGGCTAAAATGGTCTATAGAAGACAGGGGAGTGGGCATACCGTCCGGACAGCAAAAATACATATTCAATAAATTTTTTCGAGCGGGAAACAGCTGGAGTGGGCAAGCTAAAGGATCGGGGCTAGGACTTTATTTGGCCCGAGCCGTGATTGAAGCCTCGGGCGGAAAAATAGGATTCCAGTCCGAGGAAAACAAGGGGAGCGTATTTTGGTTTACTTTACCTGCATCGGGGTAAGCCGTGATTCTCTGGTCCAAGCTTGATATAAAAATAGATTATTTAATTTAGAAAAATATGGCAAAAAAAATTCTTTTCATTGAGGATGAGTCGGC
>CAYHON010000025.1:7115-8632 GCA_964358425.1 uncultured Candidatus Saccharibacteria bacterium
GCCTATATCCTCG
Source organism: uncultured Candidatus Saccharibacteria bacterium (assembly GCA_964358425.1). GTDB lineage: Bacteria > Patescibacteriota > Minisyncoccia > Sungbacterales > HO2-52-23 > CAYHON01. Next base: position 7,129 of record CAYHON010000025.1, read on the forward strand.
GCATACCTTTCGTGGATCTGTCCCACGAAACCATTGATCCGGAGATACTGCGGATAATTCCCGAACCAATTGCCAAGACCCACAACATAATCGCTTTCCGGAAAAAAGATCGGGACTTGGAAGTGGCCATGCTTACCCCGGACGACATCCAAACCATAGAATTCATCCGCAAAAAAGAGGGTTTTCGGGTTCTGCCCCGGCTCACCACCCCCGAATCCATCCAGCATGCCCTGAAACAATACCAAAAAAGTCTGGAGGCGGAATTCGGCGACATCATTAAAAAAGATTCCGGTTCTTTTACCGTCTCCAAAGAAGGAGAACCCTCAAAAGAGGAAGCAGAAGATCTCAAAAAACTGGCCGAAGATTTGCCGGTCATCCGCATCGTGGATACCTTGATCCGCCATGCCATCTTGCAAAACGCTTCGGATATACATATAGAGCCACAGGAGAAAGAAGTTTTAGTCCGCTACCGTATAGACGGTATCCTGCGAGAAGCCATGACCCTGCCCAAGCAAATAGCTACCGGCTTGGTCGCTCGCATAAAAGTGATGTCCAATCTAAAACTGGATGAACACCGCCTACCACAGGACGGAAGATTTAAAATAGAAACCAGCGAGCAGAAAATTTCTTTCCGTGTTTCCATCCTGCCGACTTTTGAGGGTGAAAAAATAGTCTTGCGCCTACTGCCCGAAAACGTAAAGGGTTTTACGCTGGAGGAATTGGGATTTTGGGGGAATAATCTGGAAAGAGTCCAGCGCGCCATTAAAAAACCGGTAGGCATAATCCTCGCTACCGGCCCCACCGGTTGCGGAAAGACCACTACCCTCTACACCATTTTGGAGATGCTCAATACTCCGGCCGTCAATATATCCACCGTGGAGGACCCTATTGAATACCGGATACCGCGCATCAATCAGACCCAAGTACGGCCGGATATCGGCTTTACTTTTGCCAGCGGCCTGCGCTCTTTATTACGCCAGGATCCCAATATAATAATGGTGGGGGAAATCCGCGACAACGAAACGGCCTCGCTGGCCATCAACGCCGCGCTCACCGGACATTTGGTTCTGTCCTCTCTGCACACCAATTCCGCTTCGGGCGCCCTGCCCCGGCTTATAGATATGAAGGTAGAGCCATTTTTAATCGCCTCCACCATCACCGCCATCATTTCCCAGCGCCTCGTGCGCAAGCTCCACCCGGAGCACGATACCTATAAATTAACTCCCGCGCAGGCAACCGGCCTAAAAAAAGATATTGATCTTGAACGAGTTTTTGACTTATTAAAAAAGGAAAAAGTGCTGGGAGCAGAAACCAACTTGGAAAACGCGGAGTGGGGCAGTCCCAAAAAAACGGCCGAGTGCCCCGACGGTTACAGCGGCCGGATAGGCATACACGAAGTGCTGGAGATGTCCGAATCCATCAAAGAGATGGTCGTCAAAAATGCCACCTCGGACGAAATAGAAAAAAGAGCGAGAGAGGAGGGAATGATAACAATGCTGGAAGA
>CAYHON010000026.1:0-8574 GCA_964358425.1 uncultured Candidatus Saccharibacteria bacterium
TAACCCGGCTGGAACAATTCTCCCAAAAATTAAGTCAAAACCACAATCATAGTATATTTGCTTTAAAGTGCGATGTTAGAAAATTCTTTGATTCGGTGAACCAGACTACTTTGCTGGAATTGATCAAAAGAAAAATCAACGACGATGATACCGTCTGGTTGATTAAAGAAATTATTGCAAGCTTTGAAAAGGAATCCGGTAAGGGTTTGCCTCTGGGCAATGTAACCAGCCAATTATTCGCCAATATTTATTTGAATGAATTAGATTGGTTTGTTAAACACAAATTGAAAGAAAAATACTATATCCGCTATTGCGATGATTTTGTTATTTTAGGCGATCGTGCGGGGCACCTATCCGAATTATCGGATAGAATAAACGCCTTTTTGCTTCATAAATTAAGTTTGTCGCTTCATTCCGATAAAATTATCATTCGCAAATATTCGCGGGGAATTGATTTTCTGGGGTATGTGGTTCTGCCGCATTACCGAGTTTTGAGGACAAAAACAAAGAAGAGATTATTGAAACGGATAAATGAGAAAAATAGATCGTCATATTTGGGGGTATTAAAACATTGCCGAGGTTTTAAGGTGGAGGAGAAATTAAAATTTTTATTGAGGCATAGTTTTCTTGCTTAAAAGTGATATTTTAGCTATTTTGGATATATTGTCTTACCTTATTTATGAGATACAACCCAAGTAAAATTGAAGCAAAATGGCAGAAACGGTGGCTCAAAGAAAAAATCTACGAGCCGGATTTAAAGCGCGCCAAAAAGCCGTTTTACAACCTGATGATGTTCCCGTATCCGTCGGGCGAAGGGTTGCACGTGGGGCATGCCTATACTTTCAGCGGAGCGGATGTTTACGGCCGGTTTAAAAGAATGCAGGGGCAGGACGTGTTTCAGCCGATTGGGTATGATTCTTTTGGAATCCACAGTGAAAATTATGCCATCAAAATCGGCGAACATCCCAAAAATCTTATTAAAAAAACCACCAAGCGGTATGAGGGACAGCTGAAAAGTTTGGGGATAGGATATGCATGGAAGGAGGCCTTAGCCACGTCAGACCCCGAGTATTACCGCTGGACGCAGTGGATTTTTACAGCCATGTTCAAAAATGGCTTGGCCTACCGCAAAAAATCTCCCGTTAATTGGTGTCCGGGTTGCAAGACTGTGCTGGCCGATGAGCAGGTCATCGCGGGCAAGTGCGAGCGATGTAGCTCGGTGGTGGTAAAAAAAGAGTTGGAACAGTGGTTTTTTAAAATCACGGATTACGCGGAGAAGCTTCTGCAAAACCTGGAGACGATTGATTGGTCGGAGAAAATAAAAATCGCGCAGAAAAATTGGATAGGGAGATCGGAAGGAGCGGAGATAGAATTTAAAGTAATTGTTTCTCGTCATCCTGAGTCCGCTACAAGCGGACGAAGGATCTCTAAAGATTCTTCAGCGGAGTTTACACTGAATGTGGCGAACGTGCTTCAGAATGACATCATAATCAAAGTCTTTACCACCCGCCCCGACACGCTTTTTGGAGCTACCTATATGGTACTGGCGCCGGAACATCCATTGATAAAGAATTTTCAATTTTCAATTTTCAATTTTCAAGAAGTCAAAGATTACATAGAAAAGACCAAAAATAAATCGGAAGCCGATAGGATTGTCGAAGGTAAAGAAAAAACAGGAGTAGAATTGAAAGGGATAAAAGCCATCAATCCGGCCAATCAGGAAGAAATACCCATTTTTATAGCAGACTATGTTTTGGGCAATGTGGGTACAGGTGCAATTATGGCTGTGCCTGGACATGACGAGCGGGACTTTGAATTTGCTAAAAAGTTTGGTGTGAGAGTCATAAAAGTTATAGATGGCGGCGAAATGCCGTACACGGGAAAAGGAAAATTAATTAATTCCGGAAAGTTTTCCGGCATGGACTCTGAAGAAGCCAAATGGGAAATAACTAAATTTATCGGAGGGGAGAGAAAGACACAATACAGATTGCGGGACTGGCTTATCTCCCGCCAGCGTTACTGGGGTCCCCCTATCCCTATGATTTTCTGCGAAAAATGCCAATGGCAGAGTGTGCCGGAAAAAGATTTGCCGGTAAAACTGCCATACTTGAAAAATTTCCGCCCCACCGGTACGGATAAATCGCCGCTGGCCGCCGACGAAAAATTCTATAAAGTTCGCTGTCCTAAATGCCATGCCTGGGCGCGTCGCGAGACGGACGTATCGGATACTTTTCTGGATTCGGCGTGGTACTATATCGCTTATCTGATGAAGTTTGAAAATTGGAAATTGAAAATTGGAAATTCCGAGTTTGCGAAGCAAACTCGGCGGTGGCTGCCCGTAGATATGTATATCGGCGGCGCGGAGCACGCCGTTTTGCACCTGCTGTATGTCCGTTTTTTGGCGATGGCTATGCATGACTGGAAATTGCTTCATTTTGAAGAACCGTTCAAAAAGTTCCGAGCCCATGGACTTTTGATAAAGGATGGGGCTAAAATGTCCAAGTCTAAAGGAAACGTTGTTAACCCCGATGAGTATTTAAGGGCGTATGGAGCCGATGCTCTGCGTATGTATCTGCTGTTTTTGGGGCCATTTGAGCAAGGAGGAGACTTCCGCGATACGGGTATCCGCGGTTTAACCAGATTTTTGGAAAGAGTGTTTAAACTTGGGCAGGAAGATTTTTCCAAAAATCCCGCTAACGCCGAAGAAGTGGACCGGCTAACCCACACTACCATCAAGAAGGTTACAGAGGATATAGAAGGACTGCAGTACAATACAGCTATTTCTGCTCTGATGGTGCTTCTCAATAAATTTGCCATAACCCCACAAAAAATATCCCAAGCAAATTTTTCGGCCCTTCTGCGGATACTGGCTCCTCTTGCGCCTCATTTAACGGAGGAACTGTGGCAAAAGCAACAGCAACCGGGCAAGTTTAAATCAATTCACCAATCTCCCTGGCCGGCCTATGACCCGGAGCTCTTAAAGAAAGATGATTTTGAGCTGGTGATACAGATAAACGGCAAAGTACGGGGCAGAGTAAAATTACGGACTGGAGCAGGCGAGACGGAGGCCAAAAAAATCGCCTTGAACTTGCCGGAAATTAAAAAGCTTTTAACCAAAGACCCCCTAAAAGTTATTTTTGTGCCGAACCGTTTGATTAACTTTGTAACGGGGTTATCTCAAGACTAAAATGTCGTTAAACAATAAACCCCTAGTAGGCAAAATATTTTTTATAGATTTTGACGATGTCCTGCTTGATACCAAATCATTTAAAAATGATTATTTTAAGGTTTTTGAAAAATTTGGCATCTCAGCCGAGAAGGCTGAGGCGGAATATAAAAAGATGAGAGAGCAAATTGCTGTCTATGACCTGGACACCCACATTTCTTTCCTTAAAAAAACCTTTCCTGGTCTGGAAAGAGAGCCGGCTAAAAAAGTTCTTTATGATTTTTTTGGCAACAGTTCCAAATATGTATTCAAGGACAGCCAGCCCTTTCTTTCTTTCCTTAAAAGTCATGATTGCCGGATAGAGCTTATTACTACCGGGGATCCTTGGGTACAGAAGAAAAAAGTTTTTTCCTCCGGGCTCAAGGATTTTTTTGGCAAAATTCACTATGTGGACACGGACTATAAGTCTAACTGGATTAAAAAATCACTCCGGGGTAAAAAAGATTTTTTTGTTTTTATTGATGATAAACCAAAACCCTTGCAGGATGTTAAAGAAAATTTTCCAAATTCCCTGGTAATTCAAATTATCCGGCATAATGGGGCACTCAAGTCTGATACGGCTGATAAAATTGTGTATAATTTGGGCCAGGTAAAGAAAATATTATAGTCTCATGTCTAAAGCAAAAATAGCTACTACCTCTTTGTATCACGACGAAGCTCCTCCTATGACTGAAAGGAGGGAGAAATTTATTATTCCTTCTTCGCCCAAGAGGGCAAAAATAGTTGTTATCGGAGGAGGCACGGGAGCTTTCAGCGTGCTTTCGGGCTTGAAAAAATATCCGGTTGACTTAACCGCCATAGTTTCTATGGTAGATGATGGAAGCTCTACGGGGATTTTACGGGAAGAGTTTGGAGTTTTACCCCCTGGAGACATCCGGCGGGTTTTGATTGCCATGTCTCACTCCGACAATCGGGTGATGGCCAACCTCTTCAATTATCGTTTTAACCGCGGGAGTGGTCTGAATGGCCACTCTTTTGGGAATCTTATTTTAACAGCTCTGGAAAACGTAACCGGCAGTTTCAAAGGAGCGGTGGAGGAGGCGGGACGTTTGCTGGGGGTTCAGGGCAGAGTTTTGCCGGTAACTTTTGACGATGTACGTCTTTGCGCTGAGCTGGAAGACGGAAAAATTATCAAGGGACAAACCAATATTGATATACCTAAGCATGACGGACGATTGCGGATAAAAAAAGTATACCTTGAGCCGTCCTTGGCTCGAATTAACAAGGAAGCGGGTGAGGCGATTCAATCCGCCAATCTGATAATAATCGGCCCCGGGGATCTTTATACCAGTATTGTGCCAAATTTGCTGGTGCGCGGGATGAAAGAAGCTATTAGCCGATCGCGCGCCAAAAAAGTTTATGTGGTAAATATTATGACCAAGTGGGGAGAGACTCATAATTTTAAGGCCGATGATTTTATCAAAACCATTGAAGGGTATATGGGGAAAAAGCTGGACTATGCTCTCGTAAATACCCGGCGCCCAGCGGCTAGACGGAAGAAGCTTTATGAAAAAGAAAGGGCCCAGTTTGTAAAAGTAGATAATGTGTCAGAAAAACCTTCTTTGATTTTGGGCGATTTTCTAAGGTCTCGGGGTTTTTTGCGGCACGATCCGGAAAAATTAGCCAAAGCCTTGATATCGCTGGTGTAATTTCTAATGGGATGAAAATAATAAAACTTACTCCCGAAACATACTTTGGGGCGTTTATAGAGGCGGAAAAAGTGCTGGCCGAAGACGGTTTGCTTATCGCGCCTACTGACACAGTTTACGGCATATTATGCCGGGCGGATCGGGAGACCGTGGTTAAAAAAATTTATTCTCTTAAAAAAAGACCCGAAACCAAACCTTTGCCTATTTTTGTAAGAGATGTTTCTATGGCCCGAAAATACGCTTATATTTCGGACGCCAAGGCTAAATTTTTGGAACAAATTTGGCCGGGACCCGTTACGGTCATTTTCCACCACAAAAATAAATTACCGCCCGCGCTTACCGGAGGGCAGGATACCATCGGCCTGCGTATTCCCGAATATAAATTATTGCTGGAATTGCTGGAAAAGATGGATGTGCCTCTGGCCCAAACCTCGGCCAACACAGCGAGTCTTCCGCCTGCCAAAAATATGGAGGAAATAAAAAAATATTTTTCGGCGGATCAAGATAAGATAAGTTTAGCGCTGGACGCGGGGGAGCTGGCCGGACAGCCGTCCAAGGTGCTTGATTTTACCGGCGTCAGGCCCTTGATTTTGCGGACCGGCCTGATGAATAAGAACGATTTTGACCAACTGGTTGGTTCAATGATATGATTTTTAGATAAAGTACAATAATTTTTAGCTTAAAACAAGAGAAAATGTCATTCGAAGACCAAGTTGAAAATCTAACCGAAGCCACGGATAGTCGTATGTCCGAGGCTATAAAAACCCCGGAGGAAATAGAAAAAGAACGGTCTGTCCGGCTGTCGGCTTTGGCGACTCCCAGTATCCGCAACTCAATCCTTATCCACCAAAGAATAAAAGAAGAACTTTGCGGAGGGGAAGAAGATCCTGATGCTCGGAGGCAAAAATTACAGGAGAAAGGTTTTAATGAAGAGTATCTTAAAGATCACGAAGGCAAAAGAATTCGCGAGGCGTTGGCCGTCTTACAAAGCAAAAAAACAGAAGAACTTACTCCCAAAGAAAAAAATGATTTAGCTCTTTTTGGGGGATTGGCCGGCTCTAAAGTAAATGATAAGACCGTAGAACATTCTGATTTAGCTCTTGGTCTGGCTTTGGATGTGAGAGGCAAGGTCAGGAAACTTATCGCGGCCGTAGTTGAAGACGACGAAGCGGCGCGTCGGGGCAATTTTGAAGCCAAGGGCGGACGAAAATTATCCCCCGAAAATATTAAAAAGTTTTCTGAAATAGTCAGGGATAAAACTACGGCCGGTGAAGCGAGACTAAATGCCGTTTTGGGTTTCTTGGGTTCGGAAGACGATAAAAAACAATATCGCGCTGTCTGGGATATGCTTAAATCCGAGGCGGAGATGAAAACTCCTGTGTCCGAAGGATTCCCGCTTCCTAAACCCAAAGAAGGAGAGTCTGTAAATACTGTGCCGGCTGAAACAGAGGGTCCGGCAGTAGAATCTGCTCAAACGGAAAACACAGAAGTTCTGGAAAACCAAGCGGAAGAATTCAATCAAGTCCGCAAAATATCCAATAGAATTTTGGAGTTCTTGGCCATAACCACCGGACAGAAAGATATAGAGGGATTTAAAAAAACAGGTCTAGGAGAATGGGTACGCGCCGTATCCGAAGCGGTCCTGAAAAATATCAAAGATATTTCTAAGGCCAATCTGGAGAATATTGTGGAAGATACCCTGGGCAGAGTCAATCCGGAGAATCTTCCGGGTCTGGAAAAGCTAAAAAGAGAAAGGGGTGAAGATTTTAAAAATTTCATCAAAGATATCTGCGCGGCCGTGCGGATAGAAAACAAAGAAGAAAGAAGGGCGGAGATTAAAAAGTTACTGGAGAAATACGAATTATCGGCTCAAGCCCAAGAATTAGCTGCTGAAGCGGCTAACCTGGCCGGAGAGATAAACTCCAAGGCCAAAGACAAACCGGTGACCCAGGAAGAAAAAACCGAGGCCGAGAGTAAATTAGCCAAGGCTAAGACTTCGGTTAAAGATTTGATGTATAAGATAGTAACCTTCGGTAGCTCTTTATTCTTCATGGTGACCATGGTTTTACTGATGGGACTTATGGTGGCTTTGTGGATGTCCGATCAGGTTTTGAAGGGAGCTAAAAACGTAAGATAATGACCATTATGGATTTAAAAAAAACGGATCCCAAGGTTTGGGAGCTGATAAATCTGGAAAAAAAACGCCAGCAGGAAACTTTGGCGCTTATACCTTCGGAAAATATCGCCTCCTGCGCGGTGAGGGAGGCCTTGGGTTCGGAGCTGAACAATAAATATTCCGAAGGATATCCGGGCAGGAGATATTATGCCGGCAATGCCGTGGCGGATGAGGTGGAACAGCTGGCGCAGAATCGGGCCCGCAAAGTTTTTCGTTTGGGGAAAAATTGGCACGTCAATGTCCAGCCCTATTCGGGCTCTCCGGCCAATCTCGCTGTCTATTTCGCGCTGCTGAAACCCGGGGATAAAATAATGGGCATGAGCCTACCCTTTGGCGGACATCTGACTCACGGCTGGAAAGTAAATTTCTCGGGTAAAATTTATGCGTCATGCCAATACATCGTGGGACAGGACGGATATTTGGATTATGAGGAAATATATAAACTGGCGCATAAGGAAAAACCGCAGATAGTCGTCTGCGGAGCCACGGCTTATTCCCGCATTATTGATTTCAAAAAATTCGCCAGCATTGCGTATGAAGTCGGCGCGTATCTTCTGGCCGACATCTCGCATATCGCGGGTTTGGTGGCCGGGGGTGTCCATCCGAGTCCTTTCACCTGCGCCGATGCGGTGATGACTACCACCCACAAAACCCTGCGGGGGCCGAGGGGGGCTATGATTTTTGTAAACAAGGATTCCTTGGTAGCCCGTAATAATAAAGTTGATATAGCGTCGGCGGTTGATAAGGCGGTTTTTCCCGGTCTGCAGGGCGGACCGCACGACAATCAAACCGCGGCGATTGCAGTCGCCCTGCAGGAGGCCTCCAGGCCGGCTTTCAAAAAATATGCCCGACAGATAGTAAAAAACGCCAAAGCCTTGGCCGCCGAGCTCCAGAAGCTTGGTTTTAAAATCATATCCAATGGTACGGATAACCACCTAATGCTGATAGATTTGACCAATTTCAGTATATCCGGGAAAGAGGCGCAGGACCGGCTGGAGGAGGTTGGCATAATTCTAAACCGCAACACCGTGCCCTACGACATCCGGTCTCCGTTTGACCCGTCGGGTATCCGGCTGGGGACGCCGGCGGTCACCACGCGCGGGATGAAAGAAAAAGAAATGAAGACCATCGCCCGATTGCTTACTGATACTGTTCTGGAAAAAGAAAAGAAATCGGTTTTACAAAAATCGGTCCGTCAGCTTTGCGCCAAATTTCCGATTAAATAACACTCCAATGATTCTACTGGACGGTAAAAAACTTTCGCAAAAGATTATTGATGGTCTAAAAGAGGAAATTTTACAGAGCGAGAAAAAAATGAGACTCGCGGTGGTAGTAGTCGGCCAAAATCCGGTAATCCAAAAATTTGTTGCCCAGAAAAGAAAAACGGCCAAATATCTGGGTATTGGTTTTAAAATTTATCCTTTTCCGGACGATATCAGCACCAATGATTTCCGCCAAAAGATGGCGGTCGTTACCCACAACAAAAAAAATACCGGAGTTGTTATCCAGCTGCCCTTGCCTAT
>CAYHON010000027.1:0-2420 GCA_964358425.1 uncultured Candidatus Saccharibacteria bacterium
GGCAACGGGGCGAAGCGAAGAATCTCATATTTATAGAATAACGACGAGATCCTTCACTCTGCTCAGGATGACCAGAATAAATTATTTTTTTTCAAAAAGTAAACCATAATGGTGGCTTCCCGCCTCAAACTCTTTTATAAAAACAAATCCTGCGGCCGCCGCTCCATTTTTGACCACCTCTTTTTTTACCCGGAGTAGCAATGGCGGACCGAGAGGAGAGATGGTGTTGTCCCAATCAATGACCGCCATCCGTCCGCCTTTTTGCAAAAGACGAAAGGCAGTTTCCAGTAAAAGTTGTTTTTTTTCGGCCTGGTGCAAAACATTGCTGATGAGGACAAACTCAATAAAATTGTCCTTTATTTTTAAATGGACAGGATTGTCCAAATCCGCCCAAATCGGCTCAATGTTTACTAGATTCTCGTGTTTGGCTTTGGCGCGGACCATATCCAGCGCCGATTTTTGGACGTCTATGGCATAAACCTTGCCGTTGCCACCCACCTTTTTGGCCATCTCTATGGTATAAAAGCCATGCCCGGCGCCAAAATCAGCCACGTGGTCTCCCGGCTCCAGCTCAAAAGAACGGACTATTTGTTTCGGGTCTATAAAGTTTTCGGAGGGCATAGGGGTCATGTTTTCAATTATACCACGCGGAGTTTAAAAATGAAGTAGTAATAATAGATGGATGCGAGTTTCGGCTACACCCCTCGGAGACACGTTACGGTTTTATTCCAGCGAAAAACCTCACTCATAGATTCGCTTGGCCATCCCCGCCTTTGGCGGGGAACCAAGCTGGCCAAGCTCATCATGGTCTCCTCCGAGGTATAGCCGAAACTTGCCTAGATTTTAAATTATTGAAGTTAAACTTCAATAATTTATAGGTTGTATACATCCTCATATTTTAACAGAGGGGTGGTTCCAAGCTATTGAACCATGACGATAGGGTTGACTTATTTATAAAGATATAGTATACTAACATCATCCCCATCAAGCCGTAGAAGGTCTGACGACGGTACAATTCCCAAAAATCCGAACTGGAGGGAGGTGAATAACAGATGAAAAAGGACATCATCCGTTTCGGCAGGGTGGTCGCTCTCGAACTGCGACTGCTTTCCTGCCGACATCCGAAACTAGGGAGGGCTGCAAACGCCGTTGCGTGGTCTCTTGCCCTCTTCGCGGTCGGCATCATCATCCGGCACGTGGCGTGATAACAAGAAGGCCAACAAAAAGTCGAGCCGTACTCAAAAGGTACGGCTCGTTTATTTTTTATATTGGTTTTGGATGAGAGATTCTTCGCTAACGCTCAGAATGACCGCACGAGTACTAGCGGGTCGAAGGCGTATAGCCGTAAAAACCATTTGCGAGGATATTGGAGTGAGTAGTTGTTATCTATTTTAACCCTGGTGTATCCGAGCAACTGAGCGAGGCGGATATTTAGATATTTAAAGATTTTAAGATATGACGAGCGTGTTTTGGAGGCTATATGCCGAGAACCCGCGTCAGTTTGTTTCAAGATATCAAGATATCGGCGAACAATTTAAATTTAAAGATTGTAAAATTTCGAAAAAAACCTAAAGCGTCGTAATAGACGCCACCACGTCGTCCTCCAGCCGCATAATGCGCACTCCCTGGGTAGCGCGGGAGAGCGTGGGGACAGCATCCAGCGTGGTGTGGATGACCTGTCCTTTGCGGGAGATGGCGATAAGCTCGGTCAGCTCGCCGTCTATAATCTTGGCGCCGACGACCGCGCCTATCTTGGGGGTGACCTTGGCGGTTTTGATGCCGGACCCACCGCGATTTTGTTTTTTATATTGTTTGATGGAGGTTTTTTTACCGTAGCCGTTCTCCGATATCACCAAAAGCTTGTCGTCGCCAGTTTTTATATGCTCGCTTTTTATAACATCCATCCCTACGATTTCATCGCCCGGTTTAAGTTTCATGGCGTGCACTCCGGCGGCCTGTCTCCCCATCGCTCGGATATCTTTTTCGGAGAAGCGGATGGACTGCCCCTTTTTGGTGACCAAAATCAGCTCATCTGCTCCGGTGGTTTGCTTGACCCAGCGCAGAGAATCGCCGTCTTTGATGGTCAGCGCAATCAGTCCGTTGCGCCGGACATTTTCAAAAGACGAAGAATCCACTTTTTTTATAACCCCGTCTTTGGTGACCATCACGATAAAACCCGGGCTGAATTTTTTGTCTTTGGAGGTCGCTTTGGGAGCGGCTAAAACCGACGTCACCCTTTCCTGCTGATTTAAGGAGAGAAAATTAAAAATCGCTTTACCTTTGGAGACGCGCGTGCCTTCGGGTATTTCATAGGCCCGCTCCTGATACACCTTGCCGGAATCGCTGAAGAAAAGAAGCTGGGCGTGAGTATTGCAAGTAAGCAGATGCTCCACCACGTCCTCTTCTTTGGTTTCCATGCC
>CAYHON010000027.1:2520-8345 GCA_964358425.1 uncultured Candidatus Saccharibacteria bacterium
AGAGCCAATTTTTCTTTGAGCTCGTCTTCTATTTTTTGCCGTTCCAAGCCCGCCAGCGTTTGCAGGCGCATTTCCAGGATGGCGGTGGTCTGCAGGTCCGACAGACCGAATTTTTTCATCAGATTGGCATGCGCCTCATCCTTGTCGGCCGATTTTTTGATGGTCTCAATCACCTTGTCTATATGATCCAGGGCTTTTTTGAGTCCTTCCAGAATATGTACCCGCTCGCGGGTTTTGCCTAAGTCAAATTTAGTGCGGCGGGTGGTAACCTCATGCCGGTGTTTCAAAAATTCTTCCAGAACTTCTTTCAGGGAAAGAACCTGCGGCTGGATCCCGTCTATCAACGCAATCATGTTGAGATTGAAATTCTTTTCAAGATCGGTGTGCTTGTAGAGATTGTTCAAAACTTTCTGCGGATGGGCGTCAGTCTTCAAGTCTACGACTACGCGCAGGCCGTCTTTATCGGATTCATCGCGCAGGTCTTTGATTCCATCCAATTTTTTTTCATGCACCAAGTTGGCGATGGTTTCCAGCATCTCGGCTTTGTTGACCTGATAGGGTATCTCCGTGATTATGATTTGTACTAGTTTGGCGCCTTCGTGTATCTCGGCCTTGCCTCGGCACAAAATTGCTCCTCGGCCGGAGGCATACGCTTCCCGGATATCTTTTTCATTAAAAATAATTCCGCCGGTGGGGAAATCCGGGCCTTTGACAAATTCCAGCATATCTTCGGCCGAGGCTTTGGAATGGTCGGCCAGGTGGATGAGGGCATTGACGACCTCGGTTAGATTGTGCGGGGGGATATTGGTGGCCATACCGACGGCGATACCCAGCGTGCCGTTGAGCAGGAGATTGGGCACGGTGGCCGGCAGAACTGTGGGCTCCTGTCTCGTGCCGTCATAATTTTCCCGAAAATTCACAGTATCTTTTTCAATATCGCGCATGAGTTCCTCCGCCATCCGGGTCATGCGGGCTTCGGTATAGCGATGCGCCGCCGCCGAGTCGCCGTCTATTGAATTATGGACAAAAACACCAGCAGCTAGAGCAAAATTATGCGTGTTATCAATGGTGATATCGTATACATCTACCCTCTCGGCGAGAGGTTCAACCTTTACAACCTTGTGGTTCCGGTTAATTTCATGGAGTATAAGTTCTGGATTATTTTGGAAATATTTTTGTAATCCAGTTTCCCATTTCGTTGCGGCTCCATACTGATAAACTGTATTTCTAGCAGTTTCATATGACCCTTCGTCAAGATAAGAATTAAGTCGCAGAGCTTCTCGGCAAATCGTAAGAAATTTTATTTTCCCAGTACTGTTTGTAGTATGGTTTTTATTGCCCTTAATAATTTTTTCATGCATGAAGGATCGGTACGCGGGTTCTTGCCAAAGCCGTTTTAACGTGCTTGTCGCGCGTAAGCTTAAATCCTTCCTTTTTTCAGGATGCTCTTGGATGTACTCTTTATTTACCCTACTTAAGAATTTCCGCATTTTCTCGCGATAAGTTGGATTTTGCCAATTCTCCCTGTTTTTATCAGAAAGCCGCGTGGCATAGGATGCTCGCACAGAGGGGTCTGACCAATATTTTACTCGTCCAGCAGCTATTTTTTGCCGATATACCGAATCAGTATGTTGTTCTACAGCTTGCTGGTAATGAATTTTCCAGTGTTCGCCCCAACTAAGCCGGACAATATTTGCCGGATTATTATTGAGCTTGTTGAAATCTAGATGATGACGCACCCTACCCGTATTTTTTTTATATATTCCTAGATTGAGGTTATAGTTATCCGCGAGGTGATGCGCGGGGACCCATTCATTTTTTTTGGGTTGGTGTATGAGTGTGTATCCTTCGCGATTGAGGCGATCTTTTTTTTCGGAGAATCGCTGATAAAGGGGCATAAGCGAATCGTCCGGTAAAAGACTTTCCGCTTCTTTATACGAACCATCTCGGGTCATGAAAAGATGGTTTGGCGTACAACGGATTTTTTCTCCATTATCTAAAGTTATTCGCACTAATTTAGCGCCAGTCCGGGTGATTCTTGGATGCTTAATTTCCGCGATAGAGATAAGACCCAATTTATTTATTGTATAAGTAAAGTTCTGTTTGCCCGCGATATACTCTCTTACCAAGTCTCCAAAACTCAAATCCCTTCCATCAGTTAATTTTACTTTAGTATCTTTAGTAAAACAGCCAAAATTACCTTGGCCGTCTACCAGCGGATAGCGCAAAGAAAAATCCTGGGCCATGCGCACCATAGAATCATAAACGGCCAAATCTCCGTGGGGGTGGTATTTACCCAAGACTTCTCCGACGACGGTGGCCGATTTGCGGTATTTGGCGGCATGAGTCAGCCCCATTTCGTGCATGGCGTATAAAATCCGGCGGTGGACGGGCTTCAGGCCGTCGCGGACATCCGGCAGGGCGCGCGACACAATAACCGACATCGCGTAATCCAAATAAGACTCGCGCATCTCCTGAACAATTTCTCTGGGTTGTATTTTGCCTATATCGGTCATAGAGTAATCACGAATATACGAATTTTATTTAATATACGAATTAACAATACGGCGATATTTAACTCCCTCCTTGGTGAAATAAACAAGAATTGCCAATTTGTACCCCGTTGTTTTTAAATATTCCATAACCTGTTTTATATGCACATATCCTAGTTTAAATCGCACCTTTAATTCGACTACAATTTTGTCTTCTATAACAAAGTCAAGAAAACATTTACCAATTGATTCATTGTCATAACTTATTGCCACAGACATCTCTCTTTTAAATTTTATTCCCTCTTGTTCAAGTTCTTTAGCAAATGCACGCTGGTAGTGTTTCTCACTCATCCCGTGACCCAGAGTATTAAAAACTCTAAAAGTTGTGCCAACTATCTTGTAACTAAGTTCTGGATAAACTACCTTTTCTGACACCCTATTCATAAATTCGTATATTTGTTCTTAATTTGTATATTCGCGATTACTACTCAATATAATCCCAAAAACTTTTTAAAAATCCCTGCAACTCATTCCAATTTTTTTGCCAGAAAGTCGGCTGATTACTCTTCTCCACTACCGGACCACCCTTCAAATCCTTCAAAACTCCGGCGACACCCTCCAGGGGAGATAAAATTTTACTGGCTGTCTCAGAGTTGGCTTCTCCCAAATCACCCTTGGCTAAATTATTTTGCATTGCCCGGTTTATGGCCTCACTTGATACTCCGTCGTTATCAAGGGTGGTCAGCTCAAGAGGGGGGAAACTATACCAGCTTACAAAAATAACCGCGCCCAGAACCAAAACCAGCGCTCCGGCCAAAAATCTCCTGGCTTCATCCGGCCAAGATCTTATCGTCTTTAATAATTTTTCTAAAAAATCCATTCATTGGCTGTTTAAACTTTTTGCAGGATTATTATTTCCGTTTTGGTTGATTCGGTAATTTCTTTTTTCTTTATGGTCAGTTTATCGGAGGGTTCCCTTTTGCCCGCTCCGGTGTTTTTCAAAAATTGCTCGGCGGTGTCCAGGTCAATTTCCAGCCCCGATATTTTGTAGTGCATCGGGATGACTATTTTGGGCTCAAGCTGTTTGACGATTTTGGCCGCCTCGTTGCCGTCAATAGTGTATTTGCCGCCGACCGGAATCATCAGGATATCCACCTCGCCGATGGCGTCCATAAAGTCCTCGCTTAAGCTTTCTTCCCCAAAATCTCCCATGTGCAGTAGGCGGATACCCTCTACCCCTATCTTATACATCGTATTCATCCCGCGGTCCCGCCCTTTGTTTTTGTCGTGGTAGCTTTCAAAGCCGTGGACAAAAACCCCTTTTACTTCGTATTCTCCCGGTTCGGAAATCACAAAAGGCTCTCCGGTAAGGGAGGCGGAGTTGGCGTGGTCATCGTGTTTGTGAGTTATCAGGGTCAGGTTGGCTTGAAACCGGGGGGGCGTGAATCCTATTTTTTTATCATAGGGATCAATAGCTATAGTCGTCTCCCCGGAGGTTATTTTGAAACAGGATTGTCCGTACCATTGGATTATCATGGGTGGAATGTCTAATTACTAATGCCTAATTTCTAAATCAATGATAACAAAAAAACAGCTTTTTGCCAAATTATAATTGTTGAAAAATAGGGATATAGCTTATAAGTCAACCCGCCTAAGTTTTGCTTCGCAAAATTTAGGCGGGTTGCAAATTTAAGCTTGTTTTGTTACACTCCCATCAATATGGTTTCCGAAATAGATTTAACTCAAAATAACGTTTTAGTGGATTCCGCCCAAGATGGGGACGACAACGACAATGACTTAGCTAGTCAGGTCGCTTTAAAGTTGAGAAGCAAGCATCCCATGGAGATGCTTCTCAAAAATTTTGGCTCGCTGGCCGCGCTTAAACCAGGCGATATAATAGAAGGCACAATCATCTCCAAGAAAGGGGCCAAGATTTTTATAGATTTGGGTGTTCAGGGAACGGGCATAATTTACGGCAAGGAATTTCGCAACGCGCAGGATATTATAAAAGGTCTGGGGGAAGGAGAGATGGTGTCCGCCAAAATTGTTGATGCCGATAACGACGAGGGCTTCGTAGAGCTTTCTTTGAAAGACGCCGGCGAGGAAAAACGCTGGGTGGAGCTGGCCAATATGAAGCAGACCGGAGAAATTTTAGATTTGACCGTAACGGAGGCCAATCGCGGAGGATTGATGATGGAGCTGAAAGGAGTGAAAGGTTTTCTGCCCGCCTCTCAATTATCGAGCAAAAACTACCCCCGAGTAGAGGGTGGAGATAAAGAAAGAGTATATCAGGAATTGCAAAAATTTGCCGGACAAAGCCTGAAGGTAAAAATTCTGGACTTGGATCCGACCGAAAATAAGCTCATCTTTACGGAAAAAGAGCTGGACCAGGCCTCGGTGCGATCAGCTTTAGGAAAATACAAAGTCGGAGACGAGGTGGAGGGCGAGATAACCGGCGTGGTGGATTTTGGCGCCTTTATGAAATTTGACGAAGCGGGGCTGGAGGGACTGATTCATATTTCCGAAATTGACTGGACGCTGATTGAAAATCCGCGGGATTTGCTCAAAGTGGGCGATAAAGTGACAGCCAAGATAATCGATATGCAGGGAGATAAAGTGGCGCTCTCGCTCAAGGCTCTGAAAACCGATCCCTGGATTGCCATCGGCGACAAATACAAAAAAGGTGATATCGTCAAGGGCAAGGTAACCAAGCTCAATCCTTTCGGCGCTTTTGTCCAGCTGGATAAAGATTTCCACGGTCTGGCGCATATCTCGGAGTTTGGGTCGGAACAAAAAATGCAGGAGGCTCTGAAACCCGACCAAGAATATATTTTCCGTATAATCCTGATTGATCCCAAAGAACATAAAATGTCCTTGGGGGTGATGAAGAAAGAAGAGGAAAAATAAAACCCGCCGAAGAGGCGGGTTTTAGTGTGGTCTATTTTAAATTTTTATATCTTGATATTTTTAAATCCGATATCTCGCTATCTTGAAATATTTAAATCTTGATATCTCGAAATACCCGCTCATCAACCACTCTTTCGTTCAAGGGTTGCGGCACAGATAAATTATCCTCGCTCGTCGGTGGGACCCTCCGTGTTCTCCACTTAGGATATAGCTTCTTTTTGTCATTGCGAGCGAAGCGAAGCAATCTCTATATCCCCTGGATACCAGCAATGGAGCCTCGGTTTCCCTTCCTCCTCGCCACGGTAATTTATTAGCTGTGCCTCCACAATTTCACTCAAGAGTAATTGGTTCGCTTTAGGTATATTTCTCGGACCGCTAATGCCTGCTACTATTAACTTGAGGTGGCTCCAAGCTATTGAACCATGA
>CAYHON010000028.1:0-1842 GCA_964358425.1 uncultured Candidatus Saccharibacteria bacterium
CTGCATATCAAAAAAACCTTGGAGGATTTACGGAAAGAATGGCGGAGCGAGGCGGAAAAAAGAGTAAAAATTGCTTTGGCTCTGCGCGAGATTGCCCGGGAAGAAAAACTGGAGGCGTCTGACGAAGAAATCACCGCCGCCGCTACCCGGATGATTGAGCAGTATGGCTCGCCGGAAGAGGCCGCTCAAAAATTTGACCCTCGCGATTTGAGAGAATATGCTAAGGGAGTGTTAAGAAACGAGAAAGTGTTTGAGTTTCTGGAAAAGTCCTAATTTTTCGGTTCCCTCGGTAGCATTCTCGAAAACACGTTCGATTTCTCCAGCGAGAAATCTCACTCATATAAAGTTTGGTTATTCCTCGCTTTCGCTCGGAAACCATGCTAACCAAACTTTCTGTGGTTTTCTACGAATACTACCTTCGACCGAAAAATATAAAAATAAAATCATATGTCTGAATACAATCAATATTTAATACCAACAGTAATAGAGAAATCGCAATTCGGCGAACGGGCTTATGATATTTATTCGCGCCTGCTCAAAGACCGGATTATTTTCCTGGGCGGGCCGATTGTAGACCCGGTGGCCAATGCCGTCATTGCCCAGCTTTTGTTTCTGGAGTCAGAGGATGAGAAAAAAGATATTAAGCTCTACATCAACTCCCCCGGCGGATCCGTGCCGGCAACTTTAGCTATTTACGACACGATGCAATATGTGAAGCCGGATGTGTCTACCATCTGTATCGGGATGGCGGCTTCCGGCGCGGCTTTATTGCTTTCGGCCGGAGCCAAGGGTAAAAGATTCGCTCTCCCCAACGCGGAGGTAATGATACACCAAATTATGGCTGGCGGTATTGAGGGACAGGCCACGGAGATTGAAATTTCCGCCAAACACATCTTGAAACTGAAAGAAAGATTAAACGAAATCTTAGCTAAAACTACCGGTAAACCGATTACGCAAGTTGATAAAGACACCGACCGCGACAACTATATGAACGCGGAAGAAGCTAAAAAATATAGCATAATTGACGAGATTATCAAAAGGAAAACCGTAAACAATAAATAAAAAAATTCCCCCAGCCGTCGGCGGGGGGATTTTAATTTAGATAGCGTCTTCTCGGCTGCCTATTCTATCAAGCCAGAGGCATAGGTATAAAAATACAAAACACACAATATTTATAACCGATATGTGTAACCACTGGACAGAGACGTGCCAAATAAGTTTTAGGCCGTACAAGGAGCCGACGCTTAACAGAGGAAGCCAAAAAAGAAAAGAGAAAATTCCATCTCGTCTTTCTTTTTTCAGTAATCGCAGGGGTTCTCTCTTCCCGACGGTATTCCGGCAGTAGTGGGGAATAAGCTGGAAGGCCAACCAGACACAGAAAATACCAACCTGAATCCAAAAATTAAAACCCTCGGGAGTAGCTGAATTAGAAGCCATGCTGAAGAAAAAGCAGGAATCTAAAATGCAAACGATGACTAAATAAAATCTCAGAATTGGCGGTATTACAGGCACATCGGAAGACATTTTTCCCGTCCTTTCAAGGATCAAGATTACTAATCGCTTTTTTGAACCTCCCAAGTTAATCAAAAATCAGTACAATTGTCAATCTGTTTATTTTTGTTTCAAGAATAATTCCAAAAGACTTTTACCCGTCATCTCTCGGGCCGGGCGGATACCTAGGATTTCTAAAAAAGTCGGCGTAACATCCGTCAAAATCCCCGCCACTTGTGTTTTAGCAAGGATAACTTCTTCTTCTGTGCGCGGTTTTGGTAATTTATAATCCTTGCCGACAAGCATTAAATATACAGGATTGGCGGAGTGCTCCGTCACTCTTTCTCCGCT
>CAYHON010000028.1:1942-5933 GCA_964358425.1 uncultured Candidatus Saccharibacteria bacterium
CGGGCAAACCTATCAAATTTTTCGTCGGCAAAAGCATGAGTAATCTGCCGGACGGAGTCCTCGCGGAAATCGGAAAATACCAGAGCGTCATTGGTTTCTATCAATCCCATTAAATTTTTATTTTGATCGGCGGTATTGGCCGGTTCAATAAATTCATCCGTCAGATTTTTTGCGTAGCAGGATTTTATATGCTCGGTGACTGATTTTATCCTTTCGCTATTTTCCCCGCGGATTAAGTGTCGGTAGGCTTTTTCGGTAAGTTCCCAATTCTCTCCCCTGTCCATCGCGAAATGCCGTCCAATGACAGAGGCAAAAGCAACATGGTGCCAGTCCTTTTTTATTTTTATCTCCAGTTTGGCTAAAAATTCCGCGCTCTCGCGTGGCGGGGCATCCTTGCCGTCGGTAAAAATATGCAAATAGACCGGCGAGATATTTTCTCTTTTGGTGAATTCAAGAATCGCTTCCAGATGATCCAGATAGCTATGTACCGATCCGGAGGAAACCAGTCCCGCAATATGAAATTTGGATTTATTTTCTCGCACATGGGCGGCCGCTTTTAGCAGGGCCTCGTTTTGGAAAAAGGAACCGTCGGCAATGGAGTTTATGATTCGGGGCAAAGAATGATAAACCACCCGCCCTGCGCCGATAGTCAGATGCCCCACTTCCGAATTACCTGCCTCCCCCCAAGGCAGGCCGACGGCAGTACCCGAGGCCTGCAGGGTGGTAAAAGGGAAATTCTTTTCGAGCATATCTAAAGTCGGCTTTTTGGCATCGGCCACGGGATTGCCGTGTTTTTCGGCCGATACTCCAAAGCCGTCTAAGATGAGTAAAATTAAGGGTTTGGGACGATTCATACCCATATTATAGCATAAATAAGGGGTTGACCGGATATCTTATTGCAAAAAATCGCGGCAGGAAAAAACGTGCAAGTGGCATGCACGAATCAATCCGAGATTTAATGGAGACGGAGAGGCCTCTTCGCAGAAAATCAAAAGTATAGATATACATACTCACTCTGACCACACCAATGTTTCCAAACAGACAGGCCGCCAGCCAAAAGCTCGCGGTCTGTTTTAATTTACAGTAACACTGATTTTCAACCCATCTTTAAAAAATCAACTGCGGTCGAAGGTAGTGTTCGTAGAAAACCATAGAAAGTTTGGTTAGCATGGTTTCTGCCGTAGGCAGAATAACCAAACTTTATCTGAGTGAAAGCGAGTCGCTGGACGAGCTGAACGTGTTTTCGAGAATGCTACCGAGGGAACCGCAGTTGATTTAAAAATATAAAGATTTCAATAGATCAAGATATCGACGAGCCTGTTTACCGGCAGGCAGGCGTGTTTTGGAGGCTGTATGCCGAGAACCCGCGGCAAATAATTTAAAAGTTTCAAGATTTAATACCACTATCTAATTTGCCAGACAACCGCCAAAGAGTATAATTTATTTATGGAAAAAAACATACCTTCTCTTCATCATTTGAAATCTCTGCGCCAGCCCTTGCGCAATGTGGCCGAGGAGCATCGGCAAAAACTGAACAAGCTTGAAAAAATCGCCCTGACGGTGACCAAGAGGGTCGGCTCGGCGGGATTTTTTCTGATTATCTTGGCCTGGACCCTCTTTTGGCTTGGCTGGAATACTTTGGGGCCGGCTGAGAGCAGGTTTGACCCCTACCCCGCTTTTGTCTTGTGGTTGTCTATCTCCAACATGATTCAGATATTACTTCTGCCCCTCATCATGGTCGGACAGAATTTGCAGGGACGGCACCTGGAAATCAGAGCCAAAAATGATTTTGAACTAAATCTCAAAGCCGAGCGTGAAATAGAGACAATTTTGCAGCACTTGGAGCATCACCAGGAACTGCTGGAGGAAGTTTTAAAAAAACTGGAAAAAAATAAGCAGTCTTGACTACGCTAACCTTTTTATGGTAAGTTATCGTTATAACAAGTAGGTTCGATACGATAATTTTAACCTTTAAAAGGAACAGATTCCGTCTTTATATCTCGTATGAATTGACGCGGCAGGGCTCCTTTCCCAAATTTGTGTCATTTAATCTTTGGAGTAATCAAAAACTCGCGGGGAAACCGATTCTCTATAATCGGGGGCTTTTGATGTAAAAAACTCTCTCTTCTACGAGGTGTAAACCGGTTTTAAGCCGGTCGGGGTTTGTCTTGACTAAAGACTGTATGTAAAGACTGTTTCGTAGCGAGAGCGCATAATTTCAAGCGAGCAGAGGAAGGACGACGAAGGTGTATATAACCCTATATACACCAAGGAGGACTGACGAAGGCGTAGCTAAAATTATGAGCTTGCAGTAGAATAAGGGCTTTTCATACAGTCTGTATAATTATATGGAAGGAATAACGTTGATTGTTTGGAGTATTGTTTTTCTGGGAGCAGGTATTGGTATAGGGTATTATACCCGCCAGCTCATCATGCAGCAGAGAAAATCCTCGATAGAGGCCAGGCTCAAAAAACTGGTGGAGGATTCCCGGGCCGAGGCCAAAGAAGTGCTTTTGGAAGCCAAAGAAAAAGCCTCCAAAATAACGGATGAGGCTAAAGGAGAGGAAAAGGAACGGATGGGCCAGATAAGAAAACTGGAGGAAAGACTGCTCGAGCGGGACAATTTAATTGATAAAAGAGCCCAGCAGTTTGAGAAAAAAGAGAAAGACTTGGAAGACCGCATTGAGAGAGTCAAGGCGGTAAAGGCCGAAATTGAAGAAGCCCGGGCTAAAACCACGAGCGAGCTTGAGCGCGTAGCTTCTCTGTCTAAAGAAGATGCGCAGAAGGAAATAATGCTCCGGGTTGAAAAAGACCACGCCGAGGACTTGATGGTCAGGGTAAGGAAGCTGGAGCAGGGTTCGCTGGAGGATTTGGAAAGAAGGGCCAAAAATATTTTGGCGGCTTTGATTCAGCGATTGGCCTCCCCCACCACTTCCGAAGTGACCACGACCACGGTCTCCATACCGTCGGACGATATGAAGGGAAAGATAATCGGGCGCGAAGGAAGAAATATAAAAGCTTTGGAACGGGCCGCAGGAGTGGAAATAATCGTGGACGATACGCCGGGCTCTATCGTTATTTCGGCTTTTGACCCGGTAAGGCGCCATATCGCTAAAAACGCTTTGGAAAACTTGATTCAAGACGGGCGGATACAGCCGGCTAGGATTGAGGAAGAGGTGGATAAAGCGGCCGAGCGGATAGAAAAGCAAATACGGGAGGCGGGAGAGGCAGCCGCGCATGAAGTAGGCATTTTTGATCTGGATCCCAGACTGCTTACTTTAGTAGGACGGCTTAAATTCCGCACAAGCTACGGACAAAATGTTCTTCAGCATTCCATTGAAATGACCCATCTAGCCGGGATGCTGGCATCGGAGCTCGGAGCGGATGTAGCGATAGCCAGAAAAGGAGCTTTATTGCACGATATTGGCAAAGCGGTAGACCATGAAGTATCCGGTACACACGTGGAAATAGGCCGCCGGATTTTGCAAAAATTCAATGTGGATATTCGGGTTATCAAAGCCATGCAAGCGCATCACGAGGATTATCCGTATGAGACGATAGAATCTATCATTGTGCAGGTGGCGGACTCCATCTCCGGTTCCCGGCCGGGCGCGCGCCGCGATACCTTGGAAAATTATCTCAAGCGGCTGGAGGACTTGGAGCGCATCGCCAATTCTTTCCCCGGGGTAGAGAAATCTTACGCTATTTCCGCCGGACGCGAGATAAGGATATTTGTGACGCCGGATAAAATAAGCGATTTTGAGGCGAGAGAATTGGCCCGCAACATCGCTTTGCAGGTTGAAAACGAGCTGAAATATCCGGGAGAGATAAAAATAAATGTTATCCGGGAGACGAGGATGATAGAATTCGCCCGGTAACCCACTCAACATATCAAAATAGTCATCCTGAGCGATAGCGAAGGATCTAACACAGATTGCTTCGTTTTACTCGCCTGCCTACCGCAGGCAGGCAATGACAGCGCGCGATAATA
>CAYHON010000028.1:6033-8064 GCA_964358425.1 uncultured Candidatus Saccharibacteria bacterium
GCTTCGTTTTACTCGCCTGCCTACCGCAGGCAGGCAATGACAGCGCGCGATAATAAAAAAACCGCTTCATCATCCCTGATTTAGCGGTTTTGGTTGTTGGGTCTCATCCTGAGTCCCAAAGATCACTTCAGCAGGAGCATTTTGCTCACTGCCGAAAACTGTTTGGTTTTCATCCAGTAGATGTATACTCCCGATACCACTTCCCATCCGCTACTTCAGTGGTTTGCAAAGGTCCTTGAGATGTCCACCCTTCACTGGATAGTCGAGATTCCATGGAGCTTGCCCACCGAATGCAACCGTGATTTTGAATTGCTGGTCCAGTTGAGGTCCAGCAACCTGGTGAATATCTTCATCGTCAAAGTAAGCTAGCATTCCGCTGAGATCATGGGTTATTGGGGCCCCCGCTGTGTACATCCGCACCCCCCCGCCCGACTCGGTTCGGCGTGGCTGGATCATTAACTCCTTAGTACGTAGGACAATATTAGCAACTGCTCCCTGGTCGGAACTATTGAAATGCTCCCCCTCAGCCGGCTTTGAATACACAACCCATGTCCTCCGCATAGAGTCGTCTACACTGTCCCTCTTGAATGGCATCAGCTTAATTGTGGCAAGGCTTGCTTTGTACGCGATCCAGCGCGCAGGGGACCAAATCTGTAGATCAGAGGTCTTAACGTCTTTGCTAACCTCCTTTAGGATGGATCCCCAGCCGGTCATGACTGTGACAGAAAATTGTTTCTGCTTCTGAGTTCCAATGCGAATGGCGGCTTCCACCTCATCGTCGCTAAGGGAACTCGCCTGACCGAAGATCGGGTCGTTCATGCTGCCCAACATGATCATTGACACTGTCAGTGCAAGACATTGCAGCACCCTCACCATTAATCGAAAAGTTAGCATGGCATACCTCCCTTTGAGAGTTGTTCGAGATTGGTTTATATACTAAAATCCTAAGTGTTAACGAGCGTCTCATTTATACCACAGTCTTAAAGGTTTTTGCAAGCCCCCGGTAAATACCCTAGAATAAGCCAATTTTAAAGAAAAAGGCATAATCTTAAGATAAGTATACCATTTATTTTCAAACACCAACTCTACTACTACCACTTTTTTGAAAGGAGTTTTTAAACCTGATATAATATCATAATTCTAAACAAAAAAACTGCGGTAGAGTTGGCGTGGGGGCAAGTTTTGGGAGGGGTATAAATTGTGGATAACAAAAACCGCCAAATTTATAGGCGGTTTTTGTTTAAGAGATCCTTCATTACATTCAGGATGACAACTTCGTTGTCACTTCGGCACTATTTCCTGCAGTTTGGGCACTTTAGACACGCTGACCGTGCGGCTGGAAGTGTCCGTCTTTCCGCCGGCATCTGTGCAGGAGAGAGTGTAAGTTATGCTGGTCAGAGTGTTGGTGGAGTTTTGTTTGATGAAAACCGACTTGGTTCCGCTGTCCGGAGTTACCGACCCTATACCCTGATTGATGGAGCAGGAAACATAACCGGTGGTGAGCCACGACAGAGTGGAAGATTGACCGGGATTTACGGCGGTGGGATTGGCCGTGAAATTCAAAATGGTGGAGACGATTATCAAAGTATAGTTTAAAGATTGACTGCCGCTGGTCGCGGTCATCGTAAATGATCCGGCGCGGTTGCAGGAAAGGGTGAAGGTTGATCCTTGTCCGGACAAGGGTACGCAATTGGCGGGAGTAGTCCAGCCGTAGGTGCCGGTGCCTCCGGTGGCGCAGAAAGATACCGGGACATTGGCCGAAGAGGTTTGAGTTTGCTGGGTTCCGTCGCATACCCGAAGTAAAGGATAATCAACGGTTACGGTTTTTATATCTTGGGCGTTGGGGGCGAGTCCTCTTTCAACTATCACTTTGGGATTAAAGGCGCCCACCGAGCCGTAGGTGAAGCTCGCGGTTTGCGTGGTGTTGGGCATCCCGTCGCATTTGGCGCCGGCAGAGTTGGATTTGCATGTTCCGGGAGCCGGGGCAGAACCATCGTAAGGTTTCCCGCATGCCCCCGTGGCAGTGCCGAC
>CAYHON010000029.1:0-1945 GCA_964358425.1 uncultured Candidatus Saccharibacteria bacterium
TCGCAATGACAAAAAGAAGCTATATCCTAAGTGGAGAACACGGTGGGTCCCACCGACGAATGAGTATTATTTGTCCAGACCGTAACCTGTGTAGCGAGAGGATGGTTAGGGAAGCGTTATTTCAAGATTTAAAAATATCAAGATATCGTCCAACAATTTAAAAATATAAAAATTTCAATAAAAATTTCTACCAACTAAACTTCCGGCCCGTGCTCAAGTACCATTTATTGATTTCATTGAAGCGGTCCGACGGTAAAGAGATTTTGCCCAGCTCCACTCCCCGCATATCCGCCGGCAGGAGATAAAGATATAACTGGGAATACAGAAACACCGCCGGCGATTGCTGGAGAAGAAGTTTGGAAAACTCCTGATATTTCTTCTCCCGCGCGGCGGGATCCGCTATTTTACGGGCATCTTCTAAAATCTTATCCGTTTTTTTGTCGCTGAATAAAGTTATATTAAGTCCCGGATCTTTGGATTGGGATGAATGCCAGAAAGTATAAGGGTCGGCCTCGTAGCCATAGACCTGTCCGAAAAGAAGCATTTCAAAATTTCTCGGCTTGATGGCTGTCTGTTCCAAATCGGCAAAGCTTTTGGTCTCCACCGCCACTTCTATGCCGACTTCCCGCAAATTTTTACTTATGGTTTCCGCCGCGCGGACTAAATCCGGCCAGTCGGAGGTGGTCAATTTTATCTTCAAAGGAACGGGGTCGCCTTTCTTGCCCTTGGCCGGCTTTTTGACGTGGTATTCGCCCGGGCCTTTTACCCAGCCGGCCGATTCCAGGATTTGCCGGGCTTTGCCCGGATCGTAATTATACATATTTTGCGGAGGCAAAAAGGGAAGCGGGGAATCGGTAGCCAAACCTCCGCCGGAAGTTGTTTTTTGGGCCAAATACGAGCGATCCACCGCATAGGAGATAGCCCGTCTCACCGCGTCATCTTTTAAGACGTCGCTTTTCTGTTCATTAAAAAATATGCCGTACAGGCGGGGCATGGAGAGTGATAGGATAGATACTTTTTGATTATCAAACTCCGAGGTTCGGGATGCCGATAGCGGTCCGAAGCCGTCCAGGTCTCCTTTATGCAGGGCGGCCAGCACCTCATTTTCGGTTTTGTAAAATTTAAAAGTTAGATTTTTCAAGTAAGGGCCGTCTTGATGATAAGAGCTATATCGGGATAATTTATACCAGTCTATGGAGCCGTCTTTGGCCTGGCTTAGAGAATCAAATTCGTAAGGACCGGCTCCGACCGGTTTTAGGTTTAGCTCGTCAGTAAAAGCCTGGTCGGGGCTTATGTTTTCCCACTTGTGGGCGGGGATTATACCGACGGTAAGATTTTCCATAAAGGGAACATAGGGGGTGCGCAGGGTGAAGCGTACGACCAGCTCGCCTATTTCATCGGCGCTTACCCCTTGCCAGTTGGTCCGCAAAACACTCTTGTATAGAGAGTTTTGGATGGTCTTTATGGTAAAAACCACATCCCGGGCCGTGAGAGGCTCGCCGTCGTGCCACTTCAGATTTTTTTTGAGGTATACGGTGTATACTTTGGCATCGGGACTTATTTCAATTTTATCGGCCAAATCGTTGACAATTTCCCCTTCGGAATTATAGGTGAGCAGGCCCGCGAAGACGAGCCTGGTCAAATCCCGGTCGGTGTCCTGGGAAGCATACACGGGGTTTATGTTGCGGGGTTCCTTCAGTAATCCTTCGGTGTATGATCCGCCGGTGGCGGGGACGGGCTTGGTGACTCTCATATAGAAACGGGTTCCGAGACCCAGCCCTGATACCAAAACAAGTACGGCCAGGAGCAGTAAAAACCTTTTTTGGTGGTGATTTAAAACATGCGGAAGATAAAGAAGCTTTTTCAGAGGAAAAAGCTTCCAATTGCCGATAAGCAATCTTATAGTGCTAAACAAGCCCTTTTTTTCTTCTTGGGGTTCCAATTT
>CAYHON010000029.1:2045-7831 GCA_964358425.1 uncultured Candidatus Saccharibacteria bacterium
AAATAACACCGATAAGACGACGGTAGCAATGAAAATAGATTTTTCAGCTCCGCGGCGGGTGCGGTAGGCGCCGGAGTCTCCGCCAAAAACCGGAGAAAGCCCCTCTCCTCGCTGTTGGACCAGAATACCCGCGATCAGAAGCAGGGAAATTATAACCTGAGCGATATTGATGATATTCATCCCGTTAGAGATTCTTCCTGATTATCTAAATAACCAGCAAGAACTTGTTTTTATTGATTAAGCCCCGAAAGAAGTCTGCACTGGCCAGACCTCTAACGGGATGCATATATTTTACAGGATATTAGCTAAAGCTGTTAAAAATGAAGCAATAAACAAAGTTTTTTTATCCGCGATATTTAATTGAATCAGCAGAGTGTCGGCCAGCCACAGGATGCCCATGTTGATAACTATATTAAAAAGTCCCAGGGTTATCCAGATAAGGGGTTTGAAAATAACACGGGCTACAGGCCGGATAAAGGTATGCAGGAGGGCCAGCACCACCGCTCCGATAAGCAAAGTCTGCCATCCTTCGGCAAGCTGAAAGCCGGCTAAATACCTCTGAGCTACGTACAGGGCAACTCCGCTGAGGATTACCCTAAGTAAAAGCTTTTTCATAACACTTAAAATGTTACCACAAGATTCCATAAAATAAAACCCCCGCCACCGACAACTTAGGCGGGGTGTGGACAATACTTCTTGACAGTATTTTGCCTATCTACTACACTGTAAGCAATGCCTAGTTTTGAGTAATTAATAAAAATAAAGGGTATAAAACCCTTTGTTCCTTAGTTACGGCTCGGGTACTAAAAACATCAGTTTTTCGTATCTTTACGCCTTGCTTTGGAATAGTCCTGTCGCAACGGGATTATCGGGCAGGAAAATATTTTAAGTAAACTTTATTGCTAGCGTGAATAAAAAAGCGCAAGCAGAATGATAAGCCCCTATAAGGAGGAGTTTTAAGGGTGTTTTTAGTTTTGATACTCTAATTTATCCCCATATCCAGGTATGAGGGTTAACCAAAACACCAACCAACTCACGGCGTTTTCCATAGCAACTATATATGGAACGCGCCGGATGGAAAGTTTGGTTGCTGTCTACCACGGCCTTGCAAAAGAAACTACTTTCTCGGCATAAACCATCTCTGGTGGAACTGCCCAATCTGGCTGAAATTCAGCTGGATTCTTATAAGTGGTTTTTTGAAAAAGGACTTAAGGAACTTTTTGATGAAATTTCTCCGATTAAGGAAGATTTTGGAGAAGGGGAGCTATCTCTGGAATTTGTCAGCTTCCTGCTGGATGAGCCGAAATATTCCGAAGTGGAATCAAGGGATCACAACTTATCTTTTGAGGCGCCTCTTAGAATCCGCGCCCGCCTTTCCAACAACAAAACCGATGAAGTAAAAGAGCAGGAAGTCTATCTCGGAGATTTCCCGATAATGACTACTCGGGGGACTTTTATAGTAAACGGAGTAGAGCGGGTAGTCGTGTCTCAGCTTATCCGATCCTCCGGAGCTTATTTTACCAGCTATCTTAGCCGGGGTAAAAAGTATTTTGGCGCCAAGATTATCCCCAATCGCGGGGCTTGGCTGGAATTTGAGACAGATATAGACGGAGCGGTCTACGTTAAAATAGACCGCAAGAGAAAAATCGCAGCCACAAGCTTGCTGCGTATTTTTGGCGAGTCCAACAACGAAGGTATATTGGACTTATTTAAGGACAACGATATCTACGACCTTTATATTAAAAAGACCCTGGAAAAAGATCCGGCTAAAAGCACCGAAGAAGCTTTTGTGGAAATATATAAGAGAATCCGCCCGGGTGATTTAGCTACTTCCGACAATGCCAGATCGCTGATTCAGTCTATGTTTAGCTTTGACCGCTATGATTTGGCGGAGGTAGGAAGATATAAATTCAACCAACGTCTTGGCTTATTGAGCGATAAAGAAAAAACCAAAGAAAATAAGGCCAACGAACCTCTGCGAAGAAAATACGGCTATACTCCCGAGCAAAGGATTCTGACTCTAAAGGACATAATTGTTGTCCTTAAAGAAATTATGATTTTGAACAATCGGGGAGACGCGCTGGCTGACGATATTGATCATTTAGGAAACAGAAGGGTGCGCGGCGTGGGAGAAGTACTGCAAAACAGGCTTCGGGTTGGTG
The DNA here is from genome assembly GCA_964358425.1 of uncultured Candidatus Saccharibacteria bacterium. Classification (GTDB taxonomy): domain Bacteria; phylum Patescibacteriota; class Minisyncoccia; order Sungbacterales; family HO2-52-23; genus CAYHON01. The sequence continues at coordinate 4,208 of CAYHON010000029.1, forward strand.
TCGCCCGTATGGCCAGGATTGTGAAAGACCGGATGTCAACTCTGGATCCCTTTACGCTTACACCGGCGCAACTTATCAACGCCCGACCTTTTATGGCCGCGGTCCGGGAATTTTTCACCTCCTCCCAGCTTTCCCAATTCATGGATCAGGTCAATCCTCTTTCCGAAATGGAACACAAGAGGCGACTCTCGGCTATGGGTCCGGGCGGACTTCAGCGCGAACGGGCCGGATTTGAAGTGCGCGACGTACATCCTTCTCACTATGGGCGCATCTGTCCTATCCAGACTCCTGAAGGTCCAAACATCGGATTGGTGGGGCACTTGGCCGGATATGCCCGTCTGAACGAACTCGGTTTGATAGAATCTCCTTATTTAAAAGTGCGCAATAGCCGGGTAACTCAAGAAGTAGAATACCTTGACGCGGCCGCCGAACTTAAACACAACATCGCCCCCTCCGGCGTGCTTTTAGGCGCGGATGGAGAAATTTTGGAAGAATTTGTAGAGTCCCGTGTCCGAGGCAATCCGGGAGTGGCCCGCCGGGAAGAAGTTGATTATATGGATGTTTCTCCCCAGCAGGCCATCAGCATCGGCACAAGTCTTATTCCTTTTTTGGAACACGATGACGCCAACCGTGCCCTGATGGGTTCCAATATGCAAAGACAAGCCGTCTCCTGCGTTCGCGCCAGCGCTCCGCTGGTGGGTACGGGAGTTGAATCTCGGGCCGCCCGCGACTCCGGCCGTATTATTTTGGCCGAGGAGGACGGAGAGGTGGAAAAAGTTGATGCGCAAAAAATAGTCATACGGGAAAAAACTCGCGAGCGGCAGTATGATCTTATTTCTTTTTTGCGCACCAACGCTTTTACTTGCATTACCCAGAAGCCTTTGGTAAGAGTCGGTCAAAAGGTCAAAAAAGGAGATGTAATGGCGGACAGCTCTTCCACCGAAGACGGAGATTTGGCTTTGGGGCAGAATATACTCGTAGCCTTTATTTCCTGGTCGGGAGCCAACTACGAAGATGCTATTATCATTTCCGAAAAATTATTGAAGGATGACCGTTATTCATCTATACACATAGAAGATTTTTCCATAGATGTGCGGGATACCAAACTGGGTCCTGAAATCACCACACCGGATATCCCCAACGTAGGAGAGGAGAGGCTGAAAAATTTGGATGAGGAGGGGATTGTCCGCATCGGCGCGGAAGTAAGATCGGGCGATATCCTGGTGGGTAAAATTTCCCCGAAAGGCGAGTCGGACCTTACTCCGGAAGAAAAACTTCTGCGCGCTATTTTTGGCGAAAAAGCCCGTGATGTAAAAGATACTTCTCTGCGTCTGCCGCACGGTAAGCGCGGACGGATTGTGGGAGTCAGGATTTTTTCCCGCGAAAAAGGAGACAAATTGGAGGCCGGAGTCATTAAAAAAATCCAGGTGGACGTGGCCCAGCTGCGTAAAATCGCGGTGGGCGATAAGCTGGCCGGACGCCACGGCAACAAAGGCGTTATTTCCAAAATACTGCCCGAGGAAGATATGCCGCATCTGAAAGACGGCACTCCGGTCGAGATGATTTTAAACCCGCTGGGTGTCGCCTCCCGTATGAACCTGGGACAAATTTTGGAAACCCATCTTGGCTGGGCGGCCAAAAAACTGGGCTACCGCGCGCTGATTCCCGCCCTAAACGGCCCCACAGAGGAGGATATAAAAGCGGAGTTATCCAAGGCCGGCCTGCCTACTGATGGCAAGGTAGATATGTACGACGGCCGCACCGGCGAGAAATTCGCGCAGAAAGTTACGGTGGGGTATTCCTATATACTGAAACTAATCCACTTAGTGGAGGACAAAATCCATATGCGCTCCATCGGTCCTTATTCTTTGATTACCCAGCAGCCGCTGGGCGGCAAAGCGCAGTTTGGCGGACAACGTTTTGGAGAAATGGAAGTGTGGGCTCTGGAGGGATACGGCGTGGCGCATACTTTAGAGGAAATGCTTACCATAAAATCCGATGATGTTTTGGGCCGGTCAGCCACTTACGAGGCCATCATCAACGGCGAGAAAATAAAAAATCCCAACATCCCCGCCTCTTTCAACGTTTTGGTCAATGAAATGAAAGGTCTGGCTTTGAGTGTGGAGGTTGTGTATAAACCGACCGGGGCGGCGCCGGAAGATAAAACTCAGGTCGAATTAGTAAGAGAACCCAAAGAAAGACAAAGAGCCGTCAAAAAACAATAATTATGGAATCAAATACTCATTTTGGGGAAATAGACGGACTGGTTTTAAGACTCGCTTCTCCCGAGGATATTCTCGGCTGGTCTCACGGAGAGGTTACCAAACCGGAAACCATAAACTACCGCACCGGCAAACCTGAAAGGGACGGTCTTTTTGACGAAAGAATTTTCGGCCCCACCAAAGACTGGGAATGCTACTGCGGCAAATACCGCCGGATTCGCTACAAAGGCATCGTCTGTGACAAGTGTGGGGTGGAAGTTACGCGCTCCATTGTTCGCCGCGAGCGTTTTGGCCATATAAAATTGGCCGCTCCTGTATCGCATATCTGGTTTCTGCGCGGAGTGCCCTCCAAAATAGGGATGCTTTTGGATATGTCTGTCAGCGATCTGGAAAAAGTAATTTATTTCGCGGGCTATGTGGTGACCAAAATAGACGAGGTTGGCCGGCTACGTACCCTAGATGAAATAGAAAGCGAATTCAAGGCTAAATCCAAAGAAACTACTTCGGCGGATGACGGAAAAGACCAGCTGACCCAGCTCAAAGAATCCAAAGAGAAAGCCAAGGACGAGGTACGAGGCCTTTATGTGCATCAGGTTTTGTCGGAGGTTGAATACCACCGCCTGTCTAAAAAATTTGGCGATGTTTTTGAAGCATCCATCGGAGCGGAAGCCATCCGCAGGATTTTGGAAAACCTTAATCTGCGGGAAGCGGCCTCTAAACTGGAGGCGGAAATCCCGACCTTTTCTCCCGTAGCTCAGAAAAAAAATTTGCGCCGCCTTTCCGTGATGAAGAATATGACCAAAGCCAATATTCGTCCGGAACATATGTTTTTGACCATGATACCCGTCATCCCGCCGGATTTGCGCCCCATGGTCCAGCTGGACGGAGGACGCTATGCCACCTCGGATTTAAATGATCTGTACCGCCGGGTTATAAACCGCAACAACCGCCTCAACCGCCTTTTTGAGCTCAACGCCCCCGAAGTTATTACCCGCAACGAAAAAAGAATGCTTCAGGAAGCCGTTGACGCTTTAATTGATAACTCTATCCGTCGAGGCAGCGCCCCGGTGGCGAGCCAGATGCAGCGCCGCCCGTTGAAATCTTTGGCCGACATACTAAAGGGCAAACAAGGCCGTTTCCGCCAAAATCTTTTAGGCAAACGGGTTGATTATTCCGGCCGTTCGGTCATTGTCGTCGGCCCCGATTTACAGCTGCACCAATGCGGCATCCCCAAAAAAATGGCTTTGGAACTTTTCAAGCCTTTTGTCATCCGCCGGCTGATTGAGCGCGAAATAGTCCACAACATTCGCGGAGCCGGCAAATTGATTGAAGATCAAAACCCGGAGGTTTGGGCGATTTTGGAAGAAGTTATTCAAAATAAATACGTAATGCTCAACCGCGC
>CAYHON010000030.1:0-7728 GCA_964358425.1 uncultured Candidatus Saccharibacteria bacterium
AGAGGAATCGAACCCCTATTTGAAGCTCCGCAAGCTTCCGTCCTGTCCATTGAACGACGGGGACATTACAAAAATTTTTAGTACTGGGGTCCATTGCCTGCCTGCCGGTAGGCAGGAACGACGAGGGCCTATTTTTATATTCCCAACTTATTTACCAAGTGGTCCGTCAGAAATTCTTTGTGTTCTTTTTCTTCCACGAAATTCCGGAGTATCTTTTTTACTTCTTCCCCGTTAATTTCTCCCAGCGGCAGACGCAGGTAGGGCAGAAGAAACTTGGTGGTTTCCAACGATAATTCTTTGTAGTGCGGACGGTCAAACACCCAGAAAGATTTTAACATGGAGAAACTGTAAAAAAACTTATCCGCCCGGACTCCGTCTTTTTCTATGGCGAAATGTATTTCCTGCGGAGCCTTGCGGCGGTATAAAACCAGTACCACGAAAGAAATCGCCACCAAAACCGTAAAAAAATAACTTTTGGCAAAAATACCGAAGGCCGCCAAGAGTATACCAAGGCTTCCTACAATCAAAAACCATCTTCGGTCGTCCACTCCCAATCTTTTTTCCCGGGCCGTCCAGGACAGGATGGGTAGGTAATCCGGCAGGCTCGGCGGGACGTTTTCCGCAATTTTGTTGGGCTCATGGTCTTTTGTATCATCCGGAGGAGTCGGTTTGGTGGGGGGCATCGGGGGAGGGAACGGAGCCTTATTTTTGGCTATTTTTCTCAAATCAAGCGTCTGGGGCATCCCCGTATATCATCTTTCAGAGCCAAACGCTTTATCGCGTTTATACTCTTTTAGTCTTAAGCCTATAAATCGGCGGCCTTGCGTGGTTTTGAGGTAAATTTCCCGGCGTTTGGCATCTTGTTTATTTAGACAAGCTTCAGAATATATAAGCTTGAAAGGTAATCTAAACTTTGTAGAGAAATTATAACCTCTTTTATGTTCTTCTACTCTCTTCTCCAGATTATCGGTATAACCCACGTATATATTGCCATCCTGGAGACTATCTAGAATATAAGTATAGAAGAACATACTGAAAGTTGTATTACGGGGCATGAGCCAATTTTAGCACGAAGACGGTTAATACCAAAAGAGCGGTAGTGGATACAGCAGAACCCAGGCAGTACAGGCATAAAGACTGTATCACGAAGACCTGGAGATAGACAAACCACAATGAGACGATAAATCCCAGGCTGACCAGTCCTGCGGCGAGGTAAAGCGGCCAAGCCCGCCTGGAATCAAGATAAATCAAAACGGCCAGGATGACTAAAAAGTAATAAATAGCGCCGAATAAAGACACCGGCAGTCCGAAAACGGCCGCGTAGGAGCTTTGCAGGACTTTTTCACAGCCGGATAATACAGAGCAGGGGACGGGTCCTCCCACATAGTGCTTGACGGTGAGATATAAGGAGTCCAGAAATCCGGCCAAAGAAAAGAAAGAAAGGCCGAGCAGGAGCCAATTAGGAAGACGAATCAGTGATTTGATGTAAGACATTTTCAAATTCTTCTAAACTTTTAGGATTGGGAAGTTTTTTATCATTTAGGAAAAAGGTCGGAGTGGAATCAACTCCCGATTTTTCTCCTTTTTTTAAATCTCTCTGTACTCTTTCCTCCAGCGTCGAATCTTCCAGATCGGTTTTGAATTTTTCCACATCTAGCGCGAGCCCCTCGGCGTATTTGATGAATAATTCTTTAGCGTCGCCGTTTCTTTCCCATTCACTCTGTTTGTCAAATATTACATCCGACATTTCCCAGAATTTTCCCTGCCGTCCCGCCGCCTCGGACGCTACACCGGCGAGCTTGGCTTGGAGATGCTGGGGTAGGGGAAAGTGGCGGTAGACAAAGCGGACTCTATCTCCCAAATCCTGATTGATTTGTTTCAGAACCGGATGAAACGAGCGGCAGGCCGGACATTGAAAATCGCTGTATTCCACTAAAGTTGCCTTGGCGTCTTGGGGTCCGAGGATGTGGTCGTCTTCGACGATGGTCTGGATTACGGAGTTGGGGACAAAACCGTCTTTAGCTGATTTTTTTACCAGCCAGATCATACCCCAGATGGCACTACCCAAAATTATTACCGCCAGGGACCAGATAAAAAAACGGCCCGTGGAAGCTTTTCTTTGTTGCCGCCCCTGCTCGTTGCTTTTTTCCCGGCGGCGCAATTCCCGACGCTCTTTTTTACTCAATTCCGGCGGGTTGCCCGGTATATTTTCTTGGTTTTCCATTTGTATATGTACGTTAAATCTATATTAGAGTAAAGATTAACATAGCATATTTTGGTTAAGAAAAAAAGGGTTTGACACCCTTTATAATTTGGAAAGAATAATCCGTAAACAGTCTTGTTTGACCTGCCACCTGATGCGTGGCGTCTATCTTTTTTAAGGATATTCGGTTAAAAATCCGGTACAGTAATATGCTCAATTTCCACTCGTCCGTCGTAGTGATGCGGGAGAGACTTCAGTTCGCTCAAAGCTCTAGCCAAATCCTCTTCTCGGGCAACAGCGCATAAAATAAAAGGATGGTCGGCGTCCAACAGATGACCCAAGCCATGCTCGCCAAAAGCGATTTTAAGGGCGGTCAGGGTCTCCGCCTTAAGCGCGTAATCAGTATCCATAAATTTATGGCTGACGGTAAATCCCGCTGGCAACCCTTCGTCTCTTCGCCAGTCAAACGACCCAGTCAGGTCGTAATAGCATACTCGGGCAAAATGTCCCTCCTCCGGCCGCGACATACTGCTTGCCGAAATGTGCTCGTGTATCAATCCGTGTTTCTCGGCCGTCTTCTTGGCCCACATTAATCCCGTCTCATCAGCTCTCGCCATATCTATGCCATGCATTCCCGCATAAATCCTGGCCGCTCCGCAACCGTCGTGACTAGTTAATACCTGGGCTTTGGTATGGCCAAGATACTTTTCTAACTCTTCGGGAGGTAAAAGTATACCTCCTCCGGCCGCATGCAGAAAACTAGGTGTGCCCTCGTCCATACAGCAAACGCGTATGGGAGCGTCCTCCGGGCGGATGCAGGCAGATTTAAGATTCATGTCCTTGGCATATTCCGAAAAACCTTGACTCTTAATTCGGTCAAAAATAGGCTGCTCCATCAGCCATCTTTTTTTAACTCCATCAGAAGGATTTTCAAAATTGGTCATAAAGCTCCCGGTTGGTTTTTAACTTATCCCTCAATGTACTTGGCGAATGATAAAACAAAAAAGTATTTTTGGCAAATGCCGAGCTAAGGGGTAAAATATAGGTGAGGTCTTTCACAGGAGGACGGTATATGCTCGTTTTTTCTTTTTCACCACAAATCTTCCCAGATATGGTGTACGGCCATTTAAAAAAGAAAAAGCCCATTTCCGGTCTTTGTCCATCAAGACCTTAAAGCGGGCTTCTCGGGGTTTGGTCCCACACATAAACTTAGGTGGTGTGGTTGACGATAACCTATAGATTTGGTATTGTGGCATCAGCTTGACTATTTCTGGTTGAAGTTCGTTTACAACAAGGAGATTTATTATGCCATCCAAGTGGTATACTGTTTCGTGTGAGAAGTGTGGAGCGGATATCTTCGCGCACGAAGACTGGGATCGCCCACCTCGTTTTTGTAAGTCATGCAAAGCCGAGAATGACGCCAAGTGGTTTGAGAAGTCGTGTGAGAAATGTGGCGCCACAATGAAAGTTTGTCGCGATTGGGATCGCCCACCTCGTTTTTGTAAGTCATGCAAAGCCGAGAATGACGCCAAGTGGTTTGAGAAGTCGTGTGAGAAATGTGGCGCCACAATGAAAGTTTGTCGCGATTGGGATCGCCCACCACAGTTTTGTCCATCATGCAAACAAGCAAATCCGCCCAAGGACGTTTCTTGTTCGCATTGCGGAACAAGCTTCACAATCTCCGCGAGCACCCAAATCCAGTGCAGGAAGAATGGGTGGGATCTGCCTAAGCGGTGTCACGACTGTCGTGAGCTCTTCAAGCATAAGCCATTCAAAACTATCCGAGAGACCGGTGTTCTAGGTGATGTCGTCTACAGAACGTACAACAGTTTGGACCAATTGATCGGCGAATCACGCGAAGTGAAAGAACTGTTTGGCGATAAACGACGCGAGCATCAATCGCGAACCGGCCGATCGACTGGTGTCACTCGCGAGAGGATTGGCCTCCTGCCGGGCGACCGTTACAAAGAAACGACTGGACCAAATGGCCAAACCAAATCCACCTCTCGTGAGCGCGAGGATTTGCTTGGCGGCAAGTACACCGAGAGCGTCGGAGGCGCCTCTAAGACAGAGCATAAAACACGGACCAGAACCGACTTAACGGGCAAGAAGTACCGCGAGACCGAGTAAGAGAATTTTCACCGACCGCGATCATTAGTAGCTAACGATAATTTCATAGGGACCCATAACCGCAAGGTGGTGGGTTTTTTCTTTTTTCTAAAAACTAATTTCAAAAATGGTTTCGAGAGAAGGATTTCAATTCTGGCGGGGGATTATCTTCCACTCACCGTAATTTTAATCCTAGCGCTTAACGCCCGAGTTATTTTAAATTTCGGAAGTGATTCGTACGCCATTTTTATTTTTTTATTCTTTAGAGCCTCTTTCTTGAATTGTGAATAAGTTTTCATAATATAAGATAAGGTGAATATTTATATAAAGTTTCTACGATAATCTTAACAGGCTTTCATCTTTGGCGGCAAATTTTTATAGCCCTTGACTTAGGTGATACACTTTTGATACACTTATGATATGGCTACATCTAAAACCAGAATCAACATAAGTCTTCCACGCGACCTAAGGGACGCGCTGGCGAAGCTGGCTCGTCGCGACCGCATTCCCCAAGCAACTAAAGCCACCCGTCTTCTGGAAACCGCCTTGGAGATAGAGGAGGATCAGGTTTGGGACGCGCTTGCCCAAAGCCGCGACGCTAAAGGTGAGTCTTATTTATCGCATAAAAAAGCTTGGAAGTAATGCCTGCGGTGAACCCGTCGAATCCGTTTAACATTGTCTATCATCGCCTCGTCGTTTGTGATGATATTCCCAAGTTGCCCAAGGAGTGGAAAATAAAGGTGCGTCGCGCGATTGAGGAGCGCTTGGTCACTCGTCCCGATCTATATGGCAAACCGCTTAGGCGTTCGCTTAAGGGGTATCGAAAGCTTCGGGTGGGAGATTATCGGGCCATCTTTAGGATTGAGAAAAAAACAGTGATAATTTTTATCATTCAGCACCGGTCAATAGTATATTTGGCGGCCGAGAAGCGAGTATAAAATTGGCCCCACATCTTCCAAGCTCTTTGCCACAGCTATTTTTTAGCAAAAACGTGATTGGTTGTAAAGGAAGTAAAAAAAAAAGCTACTATGATTATAAAAATTTTAAAAACGGTGTTTTTTGAACGAAGTTCGAACATTTTTTGACGAAAATCCGAATTCCGAATTTTAAAATCCAATCGCTCGGGCGGGCAAAAAGGAAGGGGGTTGGGGGGAAGGAATTTTTGCCCGCCCTCGCTTTCCAATTCCAATTTTTTTCCGCCGCCGCCGAATTTCGTGCCAGCAAAGCTGGCGCGCCGCCTAAATTTCAAGTTTTTCTTTGGCGGCAAATTCTTTTCAAGCTTTATCGCATTACTCAACTTTTAATAACTTTCGATGTCCATTCATTAGGTTCCACGTTTTTATCTTTTGGTAAGTCATTTGTATCCAATCTCGGGAAGGTAAAAGGATTGTCAGTAGTTAAATCGGCGATTTCAACTTCCGTAGTTAATGCTAGTTTACAACCATGAGTCTTTAGCAAAGCAATCAAAGAGTCATTATATGCGCCGTAGGGATAACACATCACCCATTCAGACGTATCACAGCCAATCGTCTGCAAAAAATTTAAAGAAAGTTTTATTTCCTTTTCTTGCTGATCTTCAGATAAAGTATTTAACCAATAATGATCCCAACCATGGCTTCCAACGTACATTCCGTGCCTGATCATACACTTTAATTGATCAACGTTCATATATAGTTCTATAGAAAACGCCCCTTCATCTTTACTCACATACTTAAAAAACAAATCATTAACAATTATATTTCGTAATTTTTCTGGTAAATTTTTCTGCAACAACTTTTTTATAAAGACGACTTCTTCAGTATCAAAGCGATCTTTCGTTGCTAATTTATCGTAATGGGATTCATTCGATTCAAGATTATATTCATTGCGGTATGTATCCATTATGGAATAAATATCCTCAATAAGTAATTTCTTATTTTCAACAGAAGCCAAAATGAAATGAATTTTATTGACATCTAAAACTCCATGCTCATGAATTGCTTTTCCCGGCGGAAAAAAACTTCCCTGTATCCCGAATTCATCAAGAATAGGAAAAACAGTTTCAAAATGGTCTATATACGCGTCATCAAATGTTAAGAGTAAGGAATTTTTAGGTAGCTTTTTATTCCCCTTAATGGCTTCAAATAAATCTTGCATTCTGATAACTGTGTAATATTTCAAAATATATTGCAGTTGTTCCTTAAAAAAATCCACTGAAAGCCCCTTAATTTCGGGATAGCGGGAGGTTTTTAAATCCCGCACATAATGATACATAATTATTGTCACGCTTGTCATGGTGTTATTTTTTACTATGAATCATAAACGACGAGGATTGAGGAATTAGGCAGATATTGTTATCTGCGTAATTCTGTAAGAGCCCTGAAATGTTTCCATGAACAGCGGGGTTCTTATCTTTAAATTTAGAAGGAACCCCGTGAATGTGAATTGGGAAAATGTCAATTGGCTCAAATCCTGTATCTTTCAACTTATTTACTAATTGAGCCGGGGTAAATTGATATCTTGTTGAAACCTTTATTCCTGTATCTTCGTGCTTTTTATCTTCTTTTTGAAGCGGAGCTGTTTTAAATCCAATTAAATCCTTAATATTTTCTGATCTTGTTATTTGAACGGCTTCGAGAAGAAGGGTAATTATATTGCCATCTTCAATTTCTTCTTGGGTAAATTTGTTTAAAGAAAAAATATTAAATAGTCTGTTTCTTGATCCCAAAACTAAAGAGCCGCCCTGCTTTAAAGCTTTCCAAGAAAGATTCAAGAATTGATCAAATTCACCGTAAGAAATATATTCTATGAATCCATTAGCAGAAATCACATCGTACTTATCCGGTTCAAATGGAAAACTAAAAACAGAACAACATTCAAATTTAGCCTTTTCGCATTTTAATTTTTTTGCTTTATCCTCGGCGATGTCTATCATTTCTTTTGCGAAATCAATACCAATTGCATTGATACCTTTTGATGCTATTTCGCAAACGAGATCTCCTGTTCCACATCCAATATCCAAAACCAAATCCGTTTTTTTTCTTTCGTTAATGACTTTTAAAACAAAATCGTTTCTTTGTTTAATTATGTTGACTTTGTCATGCGAACTTTCGTTTCCCTTTCTTGCCCAATCATTGGCGCATTTTTTAAAATAATCAAGGGCTTCGTTTTGCTGTTTTGTATTCATATGTTGTCCTTTTAAAATTATTTTATTAACTCCTCTATTGAAACACCAAGAGCCTTGGCGATTTTCGCCATAGTTTGAACGCTTGGTTTATTAACAGCACCGCTTTCGACCTTGGTAAGCGTTGTATATTTAATATCCGCTTTCTTGGCTAAATCGTCTTGCGTTAAGCCAAGTTTAGCCCGTGCCTTTTTTATTTTTTCGCTGATTGTTTTTCCACTTGTCATATTAGTAAAGTTTTGGTAGTATTGTA
>CAYHON010000031.1:0-5053 GCA_964358425.1 uncultured Candidatus Saccharibacteria bacterium
CGCGGCTCATTTTCGATACAGCCAAAATATTGGCTTACTTTTTACGTTTTTGAGCCGCTAAGTTGTTGGATTTTTGATTCATATGCATTGGGATAAAGTATAGCGTAGAGGCAAAAATGTGTCAACCCTGTGTTACAACTTTGATTGCCCGTAGGGCATAAATAACACTTCCCTTTTTAATAATGTATATCTTTAGACAAGAATAATCTTGTATCAAGTGGCGGATTAGTAATACTTTATCAAAGTTGTAACACGGGGTCAACAACCTGATGGGGAAAGGGTGTGGGTAAAAAAGATACTCGCTTATAAGCTCGCTTTAAGTACAAGGAATATCAACCGCATTTTTAGTTTTTAGATAAAAAACCAGCCAAGCGGTTCGTCCGCTCGGCTGGGAATTTTTGAAACGCGTTGGTCAGACGGGGTTATTCTCGTGTGCTATCAATGATCTGATGCAACATGACACCTCGAGTCTGCGCGGCTTTCTCTTGCGCCGCCAATTCGTCGGCTAACTCCGGAACATTGTAACGCAAGGCATATAGTACATCGGCTCCGGGATTTTTCTTAGCCACCCAGCGGCCGAGAGTGCATTTTATATCAATGGAAAGATCGTCTTTTTCAAACTGCACTTCCCGGATAGCCGCGGTCAAAGCTCCGTCATCAAAAGCAAGGTGACCGAGCTCTTGCACTATTTTCCACGCGGCAGTACGGGCAAAAATATCGAAATAAGTCCTTGAGCAACACATTTCGAGAAAGTACCGCGGAGCGGATGATCGTCCCAACATAAGATTCCAAACCCGCTCACCCTTTTCGGAAGTAAACACGAAAAATTCCAGGGCGTGGTACAAATCAGCATCATCGGGCTGCAATTCTAAGAACCTATTCAACAACGGCTCCGCGAAAGGCCACGGGAGATCCGTAATCGCTTTGATCAACTCGTCCGGACCCGGCTTAGACTTGAGATACATCTCCAATAGAGATTCTGGCGTAAGACTACGCATAAGGTTTCTCCCTTCCTTGTTAAATCTGCCTGATAGAAATCTTAACCAATTTTTACGCTATTCAAATGGAAATATTACTATATATAAGTATAACATATTGTATAGAATACGTCAAGTTTTTTATTTGGTGCCAACAAAATACCGCCATAGGCGGTATTTTGAAAGCCAATTATTTTTGAGCGATATCTACTTGCCTCCTCGCAACCCTAATTTTTTCTCAATCGCCGAAAGACGGGCAAGCACATTCTCGAACTCATCACGGTATACGAAGTGCTTCCTAATATCCGCGATATCGTGCTCAATGGTGTCAAGACGCGCGTTGATGTGTCTAATTTCTACGTTGATTTGCTCAATTTTTTTATCTAAAAGCTCTATCTGTTTTTGAACAGCATTAAAACTTTTATTAATTACCACGGCCAGGGTCTCTACTGCCTTCTCAACCTCTTCATGAACAACTCCCTTTATTTGAGATAAATCTTTTTTGGTTAAAGCCATATAGTAATTATATGTTTGAAAAAGGGAGTGTCAACCCCTATGTCCCAGCGAGCATAAGTCGAAGGCAGTTCTTGTATATTTATAAAATCTGGCCTCGGCTATGCCTCGGAGGAGACCATGATGAGCCGAGCGGGCATGGTGTTGAGCGAAGCGAGACGAGCGAGGTGAATCCTGAGAAAAATTTCACGCTGGGAAATTTTTACGTGTCTCCGAGAGGTGTAGCCGAGACCAGATGCCACAAACGGGAACCGCCCAAAACAAAATATCGCCATACGGCGATATTTTGAAATCTATTGATATGCGAGCGACCGAGCGTAGAGCGAGGAAGTACTCAGCCCAGCAGGGCGAATGTGCGTCCCCTATTTCCTCAAATCACTTCTCATCCGGTGTATAAAGTCAGCCGCCGCCTCCTTGCCGCCAAGACCGAAGGCCAGGCCGAAGGAAAGTACAAGCATAGCAACCAGGCCCGTCACTAAAGTTTGAAGCAGAGCCGTCGCGATACCCAGCTGCATCAGAGCCGCCACCAAAGCAAATATCCAGATAGCCCAGCGGGATATGGTGCCGGCCATAGCTCCCTTGTAGCCGGTGGCTTCCACCGATCCGCGGACCAGCCTTTCTACTGCTTCAGCCACCACCGTGGCAATCACCAGGATAAGAGCCGCCACAACCACATTGGGAATATACAGGACTACCGCCGCCAAGAAATCAGACACCTGTCCCAGACCGACCACATTGACCGCGGCCAGCAGAAACACGACTATCAGGAACCATCGTACCAATCCCCCGACAAAAGCGCCGGAATTGGTCTTCCACCCTCCCCTTTCCCAGACATGATGGACAGAAAGCTTCACCAAAATGTGATCAATTTTTAGGGATCTTACGATTTGCTCCACCAGCTTGCCGATGGCCACTGCCACCACCCAGCCGATAGCAAACAATATTAAGGCGCCCAACAAACGGGGCAAGAATTCAGCTACCGAAGTCCAGACTTGCTGGAGAGATATTACGATAACATCCCCCCAAGTTTGAAGTATCATATGATATATTTTTTAAAAAAGTTAACCTATCTAAGACCTTTTTGATTACTCTGCAGAATAATCGCACCTCCCCGCGACAGCTCGACCTCTGGCGCAGGGCAATTTGCCCGGTAATACAACCTCGATTAGGCCAGCCATAGGCATTTGTTGACGGAGCTTGTTCAATCTATAAAGTTGATTGGCTTGATTGCCTAAGTATTTACCTCTAGGCCGGCTATGAAATGCCCATATCGAGGTTGATATACTGGGTTTGCTTTATCCCCTTAATTATATTATTCTGAAGCACATATAAAAAGCCCAGTTATCCCCAGTAGGCATAAACATGCTATCTTACACCGATTTAAAAAAGGGAATACTCTTCGTCAAAGACGGCGAAGCCTTTGAGGTGGTGGAGGCCAGCTTCTCCCGTATGCAACAAAGAAAAGCCGTCCTGCAGGCCAAAATCCGGAAACTTGCCACCGGCAAGATTTTTGATATAAGCTTTCAGGCCAGCGACTCTTTTGAAGAGGCCACCGTAGATAAAAAACCCTTGCTTTTCCTCTATCAGCACCGTGGAGAATATGTTTTCGTGGATCCCAAAAACCGAAGCGACCGCGCTTCCCTGCCGGAAGAAGTATTGGGAGACAATAAAAAATGGCTCAAGCCCAATATGGAAGCCACCGCGGTATACTTTAAGGGTAAAATCCTGACTTTGAGCATACCCATCAAAATGGATTTGAAGGTTATCGAAACCCCGCCGGGAGTACAGGGCGACCGCGCTACGGCCGGCACCAAGGCGGCAACCCTCGAGACCGGAGCCATAGTCCAAGTACCGCCTTTCATAAACGAAGGAGATACTGTGCGGGTAAACACAGAATCCGGAGATTATGTGGAGAGAATGGAGAAAGCGTAAGTTAGTTATTAGTTATTAGTTATTAGTCTTGAATCGTTTAAACCTGATAACTGGTAACTAATAACTTAAAACTAGAACTTTACCGCTTCTCCCGGTTTTACCACCGATCCGTTCGCGCCAGAATCCCCCGCTCCCCGGGAGGATTCTTTTTTATCTTCTCCTCGCTCGACGCTCGGTCGCAAAGATTCTTCCAATACTTTTCTTAATTCCGAGACATTTATAGTCGGGCGATGCCCGGCTCCTGCCTGATTATTAGGGTGTCCGGATTTTTCTTCTCTGGGTTCCCGAGGCTTCAAGTTGCCCAAAGATACTTGTTTTTCTCCCTGGTTACGCAACACCGGCTGGGTTGTAAATCTTGGCCCGGGGCTGACCGGAGGAAATCTCCTTGGCTCGGGTCTTGAGTCCGGCCTGTTGTCTGTTTGCCGGCCATCTCTCCTCCATTCGCCGCGCGACGACTCTCGCCTAACTGGAGGCCTCGTATCGGCGGGGTTTTGATTTTGTCTTGGCCGGTTAGGAGGTTCGTTGCCGTGGTCACGCATTGGGGCGCCGGGAGCCGGCGCCTGACTGCCGGCCGGCCCGCCTGCCGGACGGGCAGGCAAGGGATTAGCTCCGGGAGCAAACTCTATACCAATGTCCCCCAGACTTCCGGCAAATTTTGACCGTCCCACCTGCGGCATACGCTCAGGCAAGGGTATGAGAGTTCCTGCTTCAATTTTTTTAAGACAATCCAGACAATAAACCGGTCTTTTGCCATCGGGCTTGAAGGGCACCGTGGCTGTCTTGCCGCAATTCCAGCAAACAGCCTCCGTCAATTTTTTCTCGGCCACCTCCGCCCCACCGCCCACGTCCATTCCGCCCATCCCGCTCCAATGGGTTATCGCCTCCTCCACCTCCACTCTCGGCCGCGCGTATCTTTCCCTTGAGACATTTATTATTTCCTGGTAATTCTCGGCGCTGACTTCAAACTTCAACGGCGGCAAAGTGACCGCTGAAAAAGGCCGGGAATTTACTCCATCCACCATGAGCTTCAGATATATATGATAGTTGGGCAGATTGACGATGTCTTGGATGACAAACTCCGGCTCAAATTCTTTTTCCATATACTCGGCGTCCGTCGCCCCCACCCGGAAACATATCATCGTCCCCACGTTGCCAAACACCGCGTCCCGGACCTTGGTGGAGACGTCCGTGACCAGCTGTCCGATGTATTGATGGGCCAAGGTCAAATCCAGACGGTATTTCCGGGCCTCTGACAGAATGCTCGCGAAAGAATCGGTAGCAAAGTTTTGAAACTCGTCCACATAAAGATAAAAGTCTACACGGTCATCCTCGGCAATCCGGACTCTTTCCATCGCGGTCAGCTGGAGCTTGGTAATAATCATGGCGCCCAAAAGAGCCGAGTTGTCCTCCCCGATTTTTCCTTTGGAGACGTTGACCAGCAATATTTTCCCCGTATTCATAATCTCGGGGATATTGAGGGTGGACTTCGGTTGTCCGACAATATTGCGGATAAAAGAAGTATTCAAAAACTGGCCAACTTTGTTTTGAATCGGGACTATGGCTTCATTGCGGAACTGATCGCGCCAGGTTTCAAATTCATTCACCCAGAAAGAACGCACTACCGGGTCTTT
>CAYHON010000031.1:5153-7385 GCA_964358425.1 uncultured Candidatus Saccharibacteria bacterium
GATCGCGCCAGGTTTCAAATTCATTCACCCAGAAAGAACGCACTACCGGGTCTTTGACATTGACCACCATCTTTTCGCGATAGTCTTTATCCACCAGGATACGGGGTATGCCCAAAAGAGTGGTGCCTGGATTATCCAGCAGGGCCAAGATGCAGTTTTGCAGGATATATTCCATCCGAGCCGACCAGACGTTGGCCCAGATTTTGGTAAAAATACCTATCAGGTCCGAGACTACCAAGTGCTTATATTTTTGGTCCGTCACCTCCAGGACATTGAAGCCGACGGGGTAATCCGAATCCACCGGGTTGAAATAGACCACATCTTTGATCCGCTCGGGGGGGACGCTGGCCAAAACATCCTCCACGAACTCGCCGTGGGGGTCTATAATGCCGATGCCGCGCCCGGCATAAATATCCTGCAAAGCCAGGTTGCGCAGAAGAGCGGTTTTACCCACACCGGTCTTTCCGATGACATAGGTGTGTTGGCGGCGGTCTTTAGTCTTGATGCCAAAAACTTTCTCGCTGCCGCGAAAATTGCATTTGCCTATGTAATTTACTTCGTTGTCTTTGCTGGTAGCCATTTTGCTATTATACCACACCTACATAACTTCCTTAAGATAACAGCTTCTGCACCACAACTCCGGCGCCTCTTTTTCGGAAAAAGAGGTTTTGAATTTCACCCCGCACCTGGCGCAGTCACGCTCCAGAATCTTCAGCCGCTCAATCCAGGTCTTAAACTTCTCCTCAATCCGGCAAAAGGGACACCATCTTGGCAGGGGAAAATTGCGGCTACGCAGGAAATCCAGTTCCATTTGTATAATCCTGTATCCCCGGCCGCAATTGGCGCACCTGACAGTCTCTTTTTGAATATCATCAGACACATCCCGGATGTGATCCGGCAAATCTTCCGAAAGCGTAGTGTGGTTTTTAGTTTTAGCATTGGCTTCCCCCCACCTATACCCTTTTTTCTCAGCTTCGCTCCCGCTCAAGGGAAAAAATTGAAAAGCCAAGGTTTGGTTATACGGCACAGGGCTGATTTCCACCGGGAAAAATTCTCCGTATTTATACACATTGCCGGACTTATCGGTATAGGGCATCTCATCCATGTGTTTTATTATTCTCTCCCTAAGCTTATAAAAATCCTCTTCGGAATACTGTTTGTTGAAAATAATATATTTGCCTTTTTTCATGGACACACAGCCAAAATGATACGCGCCACCGGTGGATAGTTTGCAATATTCGGCATTGTTTAGATTAATCCCTGATTCTTGGCAGAATTTTAAATCAAAGGAATTTTCTCCGACCACCCCGCAGTCGTATGAAGTCGCCAAATTTAAACCCCAGCTGGAAATATCATAGCAGTCCTTAGTCGTGGGAGTTTCCACCATAAACATATACTTGCAATCCTCCGCTCCCTGCACCTGAAAACATTCCTGGCAATTGCGGGAGCTGCCGATATAATTTCCACTGACATTTACGCAAGTACGGCCGATGGTTTCCGGCTCCGGCGGATAGTTTTTCCAATGCTCTTGGGCTTTTTGCTTTAGCTCTTTATAGACTTTATATGATCCCAAGTCCCACTTTTTTATTTCCTCAAAATAATTTTCTTTTGAATAAGGCTGGTTAAAAATATGATATGATTTGTTGCGCAGATTGGCCGAGGCAAAACAATCATGAGAATTGTGACAATCCCGCAAAAAAAAGCTATCTATACAGTCGCTTACGTGGTCCACTCCTGCGCAGGCGTAATTTTTGAAAGAATAAATAGAGTCATAGATAAGAGTGGAGTATATACTCAAAGAGCTATCCAGAGCCTGCTTGCTGTTTTGCACCGTCATACCGTAAGCCGAGTCCTCGCTTTCTCCGGAATGAAAAAGGAGATAACAATTTTTTAGATAGCCGGCATCGTTGTTGTAGGGAGAGGTGGCAAAAGTCGGAATATCTATAGACAGCCCTAACAGCGGAACTTCACGCCACAACTCGCTATATTGTTCAAAAAAAGGACGAGAAAAATCATAATCTCGCCCATAGTTCGTCGGGTCCCATTTATCCGACCACCAGCACGGCACGCAATAAACTTTATACGGCGACTCAGGCGTAAAAGTAGAAACCATATCTTTTCCACAGAGATCGCATTTTCGCTTGTGCAGGTGCATTAAATTAAAAAACGCCAAACGTCGCTGGAGACGGCACTGGGGACAAAAAGTCGGCGAAGGCACCTTCATTTTTTCGT
>CAYHON010000032.1:0-7260 GCA_964358425.1 uncultured Candidatus Saccharibacteria bacterium
CAATATCCAGAAAAACTGATTCCTTTTTTTGTCTTGCGGATGCTGGAGGATAAAAGTCTTCCTATTTATGGAGATGGAAAAAATGTTCGGGACTGGATTTATGTTCTAGATCATTGCTCAGCCTTGGAGCTATGCCTTTTTAAGGGAATTCCGGGAGAAGTATATAATATAGGAGCGGACAACGAAATGGATAATTTAGAAATTGCCTTCTTGATTTTAAATTTTTTTGGTCGCGATAAATCATGGATAAAGTTTGTTCCGGACCGGCCGGGACATGACCGAAAATACGCAATTAATTCCAGCAAGATAAAAAGAGAATTGGGCTGGGCTCCTAAATATGAATTTAAGAAATATTTTCCCAAAACTATCGAGTGGTATCTATCCAATAAAAACTGGGTAGATCGGGTCCGCAAAAAAACAGGAGTATTTAACCCACATATCGATCTGTGGAAGCCCCACAACTTAAAAATTCATACTAAGTATAGAAAATAAGATGAAGGGCGTAATTTTGGCCGGAGGGCTGGGTACTCGTCTTCGCCCTCTCACGCTTATAACAAATAAACACTTGCTACCGGTTTATGACAAACCAATGATTTTATATCCGCTCGAAACCTTAAAAAAGGCTGGAGTATCGGAAGTTATGGTTGTCTGCGGCAAAGAACATGCTGGTCATTTTATGAATTTTTTAGGTTCGGGCAAGGAATATGGTGTAAAGCTTTCTTATGCCATACAAAATGGAAACGGAGGTATCGCCGATGCCCTTAGTTTGACTGAAGATTTTGCCGATAACAGCAATTTGGCGGTGATTCTGGGTGATAATATTTTTGAGGGCAATTTTGGCGAATATATGAACAAATTCAAGAGGGGAGCAACGGTCTTCTTTAAAAAGGTTCCAGATCCAAAAAGATTTGGAGTGGCTGTTTTTGATAAGACCGGAAAAAAGTTGTTAAGAGTAGAAGAAAAACCTCAAAAACCAAAATCAGACTTTGCCCAAACTGGATTATATATATTTGATTCCAGAGTTTTCGGTATCATCAAGACCCTTAAACCCTCTTCCAGGGGCGAGCTAGAAATAACCGACGTAACTAACTGGTATCTGACCAAGGGAGAATTACAATTTAATATCATCAAGGGTTTTTGGTCTGATGCCGGAACTTTTGACTCATTGTTTAGAGCCAGTAGTTGGATGGCCGGGAAACGCAAACGATTTACTGCCTAGTCGACATAAATTTTTAATTGCATGACCTTATCTTGGATAAAAAAATATAAAATTGAATTGATTATATTTTTTGTTGCTTTTCTGGTAAGGATATTTTATGCCGTGATAGTGCAGTGGTTGTTCGGGTCTCACGTATTTATATCTTTTTCTGATGCCGCAAACTATCTGCATATGGCGCAAACCTTTTTGCAGTATCACACCATCAGTCAGGCAACCGATTCCCCATTTTTACTTCCTGATCCGTTGCGAACCCCGATTTATCCTCTATTTCTTGCCCTTTTTGTGCTTTTTAAACTACCGATATTTACTGTGGTTTTAGTACAAAATATCTTAGTTGGTTTTATAGCGGTAATCATATACCGACTCGGTATAAAATTATTTGAGTCTAGATCTATCGGTATAGTGGCTAGCGTAATTTTTTGTTTTGAACCAATGTCTATTTATTGGAATAACCTATTGATGTCCGAAACCCTAGCCAGTTTCTTTTTTATCTTTGCTATTTATTTGTTTGTTTCTAAGAGATACTATCTATCAGCTGTGATGTTGGGATTGGCGACTCTAACCAGGCCGGTTAATTTATATTTTTTCCCGCTTTTTCTGCTAATGTACATTTATGAATATCGTGAGTATTTGTTCAATACGGTAAAAGCGGGCGGTGGTCTTCTGTGGAGAAAATTCCTATTAATATTTTTTATTTTTTTTCTTACAATTTTTCCCTGGATGCTTCGTAATAAAATTCAATTTGATACCTGGGAACTTTCCAGCAACGGATGGTTTGCTATATATTATTTTACGGCCGAAAAATTTACTGAAATCAAACATATCCCATACACAAGGAATATAGCCCCGGTTAGTCCAGATTATTATCATGGCAAAGACAGACAGATTCTCTACTTTTATGAGTTTTTCAATACCCCTAAATATAAAAAATACGTGATCGATCTTATTAAAAAGTACCCCATTGATTTTATAAAATTCCATTTTACCTCTGCCGTAAAGGGATTTAATAATCACGATTATGGTTATATTGCGAGATATGTCTTACAAGCCAAGGTGCCGTCTTTTCCTTCCGTCATTAGCGACTGGTTGGTGGGGATTGGTCAGTGGATATGGTTGGCTATTTACGGGTTTGTTGCTGTCGGTCTCTTTGTAAAAGGAAGACGCGCTTGGCAGCTTTTCTTGCTCGGCTTTTATCTTATTAACAATTTTTTAATAGGTTATATTAGTATGGTATCCGCCGGGGGAAGGTATAATTTACCATTTCTGCCCATAACCCTATTGCTAGCCAGCTACGGTTTTATGAGTCTGTGGGATTATCAAAAATCTTTAACGAAGAAAAGGCATGTATGATTCCAATTATTTTTCGAATCGCTTTTCTCCCGATAAGAGGCGGACGGTAGTATGGGAAGAACTGGCTAGATTTTTTAAGCCCTGGTTACCAACTCCGACAAAGCGGGTTGTTGAAATCGGGGCTGGTTATTGTTCCTGGATTAATGCCGTTTCTGCCCCGGAGCGATATGCCGTAGACATATCTGATATAGTTTGCCGCCATGCCGGCTCGGATGTAACTCCCGTAGTGGGCAGCGTAACTGACTTATCAATTGTCCAGGATAAGAGCGTTGATGCCGTACTGGCGAGTAACATTCTGGAACATCTAACAGCAGACGAAATCCCCCAAACCCTTAAAGAAGTTTTTAGGGTTTTACAGCCTAACGGACGGTTTTTTATTCTCCAACCTAATTTTAGATTTGCTTGGCGAAGATATTTTGATGATTATACTCACCGGACGGTTTTTACCGATGAAGGTTTGTGCGGGCTATTAAAATTCTCCGGTTTTAAAATTATAAAATGTTGGCCCAGACTTACGCCGTTTTCATTTAAAACAACTTCCTTGTCTATACCCCGTTTATTGATACGCTCTTATCTCCATTTACCTTGGCGTCCTGGAGCAAAACAAATGGCCATAATAGCTGAAAAATAGTATAAACAAAGACCGTATTTTAAATTTTATTATTTATCTACTGGTATGAAAAAAGTATTAATTACTGGAGCCACCGGTTATCTGGGTAACCACGTCATCAATTTCATATTAAAACAAATTCCAGATATTAATGTCATTGCCACGTCCACTAACCTTGATAAAGCAAGGAAATTCTCTTGGTACCCCAAGGTTGAATATATAGAATGCGACTTGGAGAAGAAAAAAAATAATTTTTTTTCTTTTTTTAAAAAACCGGATTTACTCATCCATCTTGCTTGGGCCAATGTGCATAGTTATCAAGACCAGCTCCAGATTACTAAAAATCTCCCCAATAACTACGCGTTCTTAGAAAACATTATTAATCATGGTTTACGTGATTTGGCGGTTGCTGGAACTTGTTTTGAATATGGACTTGCCCAAGGCTGTTTAAGTGAAAAACACAAAGCAAAACCAGTAACGGTTTATGCCCAAGCTAAGTATTTACTGTATAAAAAACTAACCAATCTTCAAAAGGAAGCTGGTTTTACCTTTCGTTGGTTGAGGATATTTTATAATTATGGAGAAGGACAATACTATAAGTCTATTATTCCTTTGCTGGATAAGGCTATAATTGACCACAAAGAAGTGTTTGATATGTCCGGCGGTGACCAGCTAAGGGATTACTTACCGGTAGAAAAAATGGCCGAGCAGATAGTCTTAGCCTCACTACAAAACAAAATTAATGGAATAGTAAATTGTTGTAGTGGAAAGCCCATAACCGTTCGTAAATTAGTGCAGGGTTATCTGAAAAAGAGGGGGGGAGGTATCAAGCTTAATTTTGGTTACTATCCCTATTTGAAACATGAACCTATGGCTTTTTGGGGTAGCAGAGAGAAAATAGATAGAATACTCAAACTGTACAAAAGAAGTTTATAGTCTATTTCTCATAGTTATCTAGAAACTTGGATAAAACCTCGTGCATATATTCAAAAATCTCTTCAGTTAAACCATGATGACATGCCAGTAGGATTCCCCCTCGCATAACATTGTCCGCGTTTTCATATCCATCTCTGGAAATTCTTTTTTTAATGTTTTTAAAAGCAGGTTGTTTCAATGCATTGCCGGTGAAAATTACCCTGGTTTGAATGTTTTTCTTTTCTAAAAAAATCTGCAGTTCGTTTCGGCTAAAAGGAGCCTTATCTTTTACTATGATAGGAAAGGCGAGCCATCCCGTGATGGCTGATGGATTCTGTTGTGGAAGAATAAACCAATTTTGGTAGGCTTTAAAAAAATTATACTGTCTTCTAAAGTTTTTTTCTCTCGTTTTTATGTTTTTATATAAATTTTTTAATTGAATCAGTCCAAAAGCAGCTCCTATTTCTGACGGTTCATAATTATAACCTATTTTTTCAAATATGAACTTGGCGTCATAATTCATATTGGCTATTCTGACACGGAAGCGATTTTCTAGGGCTTCAGAATCAACAAACACTGAAGAACTCCTACCCCATGAACGTAATAGTTGAGCTTCTCGTAAATAGTCTCTACTGTTTACACAAAGCATCCCTCCATTCCCGGCGCAGCTGATGATATGTGAGCCATAAAAACTGGTTGTGCTAATGTCAGAATATTTTCCGGTAGAGACATTTTTTAAGGAGCCCCCCAAGGTATCGGCCGAATCTTCTATTATTTTTAAACCGTGTTTCTTGGCAATTTTTGCAATTTTATCCCACTGGCAAATGTTTCCAAGAAGATTGGGGGCGAGAATAGCTCTGGTCTTGTTGGTAATTACCCTCTCTATCTTATCCGGGTCAATGCAAAAACTGGCCTCTTCCACATCTACAAAAGACGGGATGTGCCCGTTTTTTACTATGGATCCTATGGTAGTAGAAAAACTTAAGGCTGGGGTTATTATCTCGCTCTTGGGAGGTAAATTTAAAACCTCTACAGCTAATTGCAGGGCTGAAGACCCCGAATTTACCATAATACCGAATTTTTTATCAAAAAGTTTGGCTATGCCATCTTCAAGTTTGCGGGTATGCGAGCCCATCTGGGTAGATTTTTCAAGAGTCTTAACGACAGCGGCTATTTCCTCTCGGCCATAAACAGTTTTTGCATAGGAAACTTTTATACTTTTACTAGACATCAAAATTTGATACTCTCGTACCTCTTTATTTGATTTAAGGTTAAGTCTCGTAGGTTATCTTTATCTAAATCTAAGAAAACATTATACCACTCAGCTGTCCACTGCAAGGCTTTTTCTAGAGATAGGCGTGGTTGCCAACCTAATCTAGATCGGGTTTTGGTACAATTCAGTTTGAGTATGGTCGTTTCGTGGGTTTCCGATTTTTTGTTTTGCTCTACGGTATATTTTATTTTTTGTTTTAGATTTTTGTTTAGAATATTAATTACTTCTTCTACTGTGCGGTTTGCTTTGTTATTTGGCCCAAAATTCCAGGCTTCGGCGTAATCAGCTCCGTCATTATATAATTTTTCAGCTAATAAAAGATAACCACCCAAAGGATCTAATACATGCTGCCATGGTCTAACGGCTTTTGGATATCTGATTTTCAAAAACTTCCCGTCAGATAGGGCTTTCACGACATCTGGAATTAGACGATTTTCAGCCCAGTCTCCGCCCCCGATTACATTTCCAGCTCGGGCACTGGCAACGGCCAGGTGGTGTTTTTTATATCCATGTGCAGGAAAGAAAGAGTTTCTAAATGAAGTGGTAATTAATTCGGCGCTACCCTTACTGGCACTGTAAGGATCGTGTCCGCCAAGACAATCAGTTTCTTTATAACCACTTATTTTCTCCTTGTTTTCATAACACTTATCACTGGTTATATTAATTAGAACCTTGGTATTGCCTTTATGAATACGAAGTATTTCCATGACATTTAGTGTTCCCATGATATTGATCGAGAAGGTCTCATGCGGATCCAGATAAGATTTTTTTACCAAGGACTGAGCGGCTAGATGGAAGATAATTTGAGGCTCGTATCTTTTTATTACATTTTCCAGATTTTTTATGTCACGAACATCTCCCAGGACAGAAGCCGAGCAGTCGCGTTGTACTTTGGCCAATAAAAATAGGCTGGGGTTTGTAGGGGGTGGAAGAGAATATCCTACTATCTCGGCCCCTAAACTAGCTAACCATAAAGAAAGCCAGCTACCTTTAAAACCGGTATGTCCTGTTATTAAAACCCTTTTGTTTTTCCAGAATTTTTTTAATCCCATACCTTCCACGGAGCTGTACCGCTTTGCCACAATTCTTCAAGCTTTAGTTTGTCTCTAAGGGTATCCATGGGTTGCCAAAAACCCCCATGCTTAAAAGCGGCCAACTGATTATTCTTAGCCAATTTTTCCAAAGGTTCTTTTTCCCAGAAAGTTTTATCATCTTTAATGTAGTCAATAACCTTTGGTTCTAGCACAAAAAAACCGCCGTTAATCCAGTTGTTATCTCCTTTAGGCTTCTCAATAAACGTTTTTACGTTATTGTTTTTTATATCTAGGGCCCCAAATCTTGCTGGAGGGCGTGTGGCGGTTACAGTGGCTAATTTTTTATTTTTAAAATGGAACTTTATAAGCTTGTTTATGTCTATACTTCCTACCCCATCCCCATAGGTAAGGCAAAAAGACTCCTTGTTTATATAGTTTTTTATTTTCTTTATTCTCCCTCCGGTGTTGGAATCTTCTCCAGTATCAACAACGGTGACTTTCCAGGGCTCGCTCCGATTGTTGTGTATTACGATATCACTATGTGTCAGATCAAAAGTCACATCTGATTTGTGTAAAAGATGGTTTTTAAAAAACTCTTTTATGACATATTGTTTATACCCGCCACAAATGACAAAATCATTTAGACCGTAATGGGAATAAATTTTCATTATGTGCCACAATATCGGCATGTGACCTATCTCTATCATTGGTTTGGGCCTGGAAACCGTTTCCTCGCTTAGTCTTGTCCCAAGACCACCGGCTAATATCACCACCTTCATACATGGAAAATTTAAGATTATTAACCCTCTAGGTGCTTTTTAATATAGAACATAAAGTATTTTTGCGCAAGTTATAAATA
>CAYHON010000033.1:0-3815 GCA_964358425.1 uncultured Candidatus Saccharibacteria bacterium
ATGAAGTTATCCACTCTTTTATCGGCTATGCTCCGGCTTTCAACCCCAAGTTTTTGATTTTCCTGCAGATGAACGAACCCAAGGCGCAGTTTGCCGCCAATACCCTGCCGCCTTTTTTTAAGGAATTGGGGGGGTATATTTTAAATTATTACGAAGTTCCGCCGGATACTCAATGAAAACTATACTGCAAAAAATATTGGCCATCCTAGCCCGCCGGACTCTGAAAAAACATAAGCCGATGATTATCGGCATTACCGGCTCGGTGGGCAAGACCACAACGCGCGAGGCGATTTTAGCCGTGCTTAAAAAAAGTTATCGGGTGGCGGGACCGGAAAAAAATTATAACAACGAAATCGGACTGCCCCTGACCATTTTACAGGCTCCCAACTGCGGTAAAAATATTTTTAAATGGTTGAGAGTCTTGAGACGTGGATGGACAGGACAATTCGCCGCCGGGCAAAATTATCCGGAAATTTTAGTTTTGGAATATGGAGTGGATCGTCAGGGAGATATGGATTATCTCCTAAAAATTGCCAAGCCGTATATTGCGGTGGCAACAGCCATAGGGGATGTCCCCATGCATATGGAATATTTTGAAGATCCGGAAGAATTAATTAAGGAAAAATCCAAGCTGGTTGCCGCGCTTCCCGTGGAGGGGCACGCTATTTTAAACCACGATGATTATGCTGTGTATGATATGCGCGAGAAAACCAAGGCTCACATAGCGACTTATGGTATGGCCGAAAAAGCTGATTTCCGGGTGATAAATTATGAACTGTACCGCGGCAAAGACGAAGAGCTGGGCGACACGCCTGATGGCATATCTTTCAAGATAGAATACAAGGGAAGTGTGGTGCCGGTAAGAATAGCTACTGCTCTCGGCGAGCCTCATGCCATTGCCGCCGCCGCCGCGATGGCAATCGGCACTATTCTAAATATGAATCTGGTGGAAATAGCCGAGGCCTTGCATGATTGGACACCTCCGGCCGGCCGCATGCGCCTTATATCCGGATTAAAAAAATCATTTATTCTGGACGACACTTACAACGCGGGTCCGGATTCTATGCGTAGAGCGCTGGACACCCTGCAGACGCTTCCCGGCAAAAGAAAAATCGCCGTCTTGGGAGATATGCTGGAACTAGGCAAATATACTGAAGCTGCGCACCGCGCCACGGGGGACCAGGTAGCCAAGTTTGCTGATTTGATTTTAACGGTAGGCGTGAGATCAAAATTCATAGCCGAGCAGGCGCTGATTTGGGACACTCTGCCCGGACAGATAATGAAATTTGACGATTCGGAATCAGCCGGTAAAGCCCTCCAGCCGCTTATAAAAGAAGGGGATGTAATTTTGGTGAAGGGAAGCCAGGGGATGCGGATGGAAAGGGTGGTAGAGGAAATAATGGCACATCCGGAGGAAGCCGAAAATCTTTTGGTAAGACAGGGAGAAGAATGGAAGGGGCAATAAAAATATTGTTGATTTTCTACGCTAAGCGAGCGATATTTTGACTGGGAGTATTTTTTATATTATACTTTTGTGGTAAAATGCTCCTATCGTCTAGCCTGGTCTAGGACGCATGGTTCTCATCCATGTAACCCGGGTTCGAATCCCGGTAGGAGCGATGATTTTTATCTCTATCTCGGGATTCGAACCCGGGAAAGGGGTCGGGAAAACGGGAGTTTTCCCGTGGCGGAAAACCAAAAACCGAAGGGTTTTTGAGAGCGGCGGATTATCCGCCGCGAGGGTTCTAGTCCGCCAATTGGCGGACGGAATCCCGGTAGGAGCGAATAGTATACTTTAATAAAAACATATGCCTAAAGTTATAAAAATTTTGTTGATTTTATTGGCGGTCGTAGTAATAGTATTTGGAGCATATGTTTTTCGTCTTAAGTTTAATCTTTCTTCTCTTTCCGGCAGTGAAGTTCCCGGCTGGAAAACTTATACTAATGAAAACCTCAAGTACAGTTTTCAATATCCGGCTGGATCCGCAGTTGATGTAAAAAGCGTAAACACCACCGATACTTTAAACCAAACCACTTTGCCGGTATATGTTTCCAATCCTAAAAATACCAAAACAGCCCTATTTAATGTGGAGCCAAATCCGCCAGCCTTGATGTATAGCTCGCCCACCTACCCTATCTTTCTTAATGTAACGCTTCAGGAGCTGTCCCAGATGATTTGGGGAGCCAATAAAACGCTTAGCCAAAGTTTTCCCGGTAAAAAAATAGGGGATTTGGTTCAAACAACTCTCGCTATATCTCCGGCTTACGAATTTTCTTTGGACAGCGAATTTACCATAGGCGGCTCCGGCTATGCTTTGGAGACCGAGCATAAGTATATTTTAGTGGAAGGCAACGGCCATAAATTTATGATTTCGCTCCCCACCAATGAACCGGACGCGGAAAAAATACTTAAGAGCTTTAAATTTATCCCGTAATAAAGATTGTTGGGCTGCGACGGACCATGCCGCTTGTTACCGCGCGGGCTACGCGCCCCGACCGACCCGCGGGTCTAGGCCGCCGACTGGGGCCGCCTTGGTTGTAATAAAAGGTTGCGGTGGTAAAACAAGTTTGCGCAGCCCAACTTTAATATAAATGGGTAAAATATTATCGGGTAAGTTTTTTGACCGCCCCACTCTAACAGTTGCCGAGGATATCCTCGGCACTTTTTTAATAAGGAAAATAGGGCGCAAAAAAATTGAAGGGATGATTACGGAAGTTGAAGCCTATATCGGGCCGGAAGATAAGGCTTCGCACGCCTCGCGGGGGAAGACCAAGCGGACGGAAGTAATGTTTGGGAAGCCCGGGCATTGGTATGTCTATATGATCTACGGGATGTATTATTGCATCAATATCGTGACCGAAAAAGAAGACTATCCGGCGGCGATTTTAATCCGGGCATGCGACCAAGTAAAAGGTCCCGGACGAGTGTGCAAATATTTTAAGATAAATGGTTCGACTTGGCTCACCATAAATAAGAAACCGGCGGACAAAAAAACGGGGCTCTGGATTGAAGACCGCGGTATAAAAATAAAACCCACGCAAATTAAGCGGGGCAAAAGGATAGGCGTGGATTACGCGGGAAGATGGAAGGATAAAAAATGGAGGTTTTACTTAAGATAAAACCCCAACTTCTTTTTGGCTTTTCTTAAAGTTTTGTTGGCTATTTTTTTGGCTTTTTTGGCGCCTTCTTTCAATATCCCGGCCATCTCCTCGTCTGATAGGGAATTATATTTCTCCTGAATTTTGCCAAGTTTGTCCACCAGAAGCTCGGCCAAATCGTCTTTGAATTCCGAATATCTTTTACCCGCGTATTCTTTTTCTAAGTCAGAAATAGTTTTACCGGAGAAACCGCTGAAGATGGTCAGGAGATTAGAAACCGCGGCCTTGTTTTCAAGGTCGTATTTTATCTCCGACCCCGAATCGGTGACAGCCGATTTTATTTTACGACGGATATCTTCGGGTTTCTCCAGGATAGATATGTAGTTATATTCGCTATCGGCCGACTTAGACATTTTTTTGTCCGCGTTGTCCAGCCCCATAATACGAGCCGCGTCTTTATTTATCAGCGCCTTGGGGATTTTAAAAGTTTTGCCGAAGCGGTTGTTGAATTTCTCGGCGAGCGTCCGAGTTAGCTCAATATGTTGGAGCTGGTCTTCGCCCACCGGCACGGAGTCGGATTGATAAAGCAGAATATCCGCGGCCATGAGGGTGGGATAATTCAGCAGTCCGGCCAAAACGCCATGAGCCTCTTTCTTATCTTTAAACTGAGTCATTCTTTCCAGCTCTCCCAGAGGGGTCATAGTATTCAAAATCCA
>CAYHON010000033.1:3915-6591 GCA_964358425.1 uncultured Candidatus Saccharibacteria bacterium
TAAACTGAGTCATTCTTTCCAGCTCTCCCAGAGGGGTCATAGTATTCAAAATCCAGGCAAGCTCCGCGTGGGCGGGGATATGAGATTGGATAAACACTACGGATTTTTGAGGGTCTACTCCGCAAGCCAGATAAAGCTTGGCCACCTCCAGGGTTTTGGCGCGCAATTCTTTCGGGTCCTGCGGTACGGTAATGGCGTGTTCGTCGGCCACGAAGAATATCGCTTCGTTGTCGTGCTGAAGCTCTACGAAATGTTTTATATACCCCAGATAATTTCCGATATGGAGATTACCGGAGGGTTGAACGCCGCTGAAGACTGTCTGTGACATGTGACATGTGACATGTGACATGGGGACAAGAGGCAAGTTTTTCCCTTGTCGCTTGTTACTTGTCACTTGTCGCTAATTTATACTTCAATCACCACCGGCAAGACCATCGGGCGGCGCTGGGTCTTGGTAAAGAGGAATTGTCCGATGGCGTCGCGCAGCTCATCCTTGACGTGCACCCAGTTTATCGGGCGCGAACCGGCGACGGTTATTTCCTCCACCAGAGACTTGGTTTTGAAGCGGACGTCTTTCAGCAGTTCCTGCGACTCTTTCAGATAAATGAACCCGCGGGAAATGATATCCGGACTGGTCCGTATTTTGCCGGTCTTGCTGTCCACTAATACTATAATAACAAATATTCCGTCTCCTGCTAAGTGTTGGCGGTCGCGCAAGACAACTTCTTTGATGTCTCCGACACCCAGGCCATCCACCATGACATAGTCGTTGGGCGCTTTTTCTTTTAGTTTTCTTATGCCTAAATCGCTTAGCGCCAGAATATCCCCATCCTCGGCGATCATAATATTGCTTCTCGCTATCCCCACCTCAACGGCCAGTTCCGCGTGCAGTTTCAACATAAAATAGTTGCCGTGCATGGGAATAAAGTGTTTGGGCTTGGTCAGCTCTATCATCTCTTTTAATTCTTCCTGTTTGGCGTGTCCTCCGGCGTGGATATCCATGTTGGCATGGTGGTATACCTTGGCCACTTTTTTGTACAACGTATCTTTGAGCCTCTGAACGGTGGCCTCGTTGCCCGGGATTACCGAGGAGGAAAAGATAATAGAATCGTTGGCTTTCAGTCCGATATCCTTGTGTTCGTTGTTGGCAATCCGCATGAGTACCGCCCGGTCTTCGCCTTGCGCTCCGGTGCAGATGATGACGATCCGGTCATCCGAAAAATTGTCTATTTCCCGGGTGTCAATAATAGTGCCTTTTTTGATTTTCATATAGCCCAGCTCGCGCGAGACAGCCACGTTTTGCTTCATGCTATAGCCCTCAATGACTACCTTGCGGTTGTATTTTTCAGCCAGCCAAATCAATTGCTGGATACGGGTAAGCAAAGAGGAAAAAGTGCCGGCGATTATACGTCCTTCAGCTACTTTATAAATTTCTTCGAGCGACCTCTGTACTTCAGTCTCCGATATCTGGTGTCCCGGATGCTCGGCATGCGTACTTTCGGAAACCAAAAGCAAAACTCCTTCCCGGCCGATGGCCGACAAGCGGGGGATATCCGCCGGCCGTTCGTTGACCGGGGAAAGATCAAATTTAAAGTCGCCGGTATGGACTATGTTTCCGGCCGGGGTTTTTAGCAGGACTCCCACGCAGTCCGGTATATTGTGGTTGACGTGGAAAAATTCTATATCAAAATCTCCCAGCCGTAATTTTGATTCGGAATTAATAACCTCTATTTTTGGTTTGGGAGAGCTCTTGAAATCTTCCTGGCGCTTCATAATCATGCCGCGCGTCAGAGGAGTGGTGTAGAGATGCGGGTTGCCGAGAGCATCCAGGAGATGGGGTATGGCGCCGATGTGGTCAAAATGACCGTGGGTTATAACCACTCCGCGGATGCGGTGCTTTTTATTTTTGAGATATTCGACATTGGGGATAAGGTAATCAATCCCGGGCATATCTTCGTCTGGAAACTGCAGACCCATATCCACAATGACGATATCGCCTTCGGACTCGCCGGGAGGGCAGTATTCGTATACATACATACTGCGGGTTACCTCGCCGCAGCCACCCAAGGGCACAAACTTAATAAAGCCCTTGGGGTGGTGCTGGACTTGTTCTTTTTCCTGGGTACCTGTATTGGCAGCAGGACGTCTGAATGTACGGGCGCGTCGGTTGTGCAGCCGAGGCGCCGTTTTTGCTTGAGAATTCATTAGTTTTTTATAAAGGCGTCAGAAACCTTTAGCTTTTTCGGCCGACAAATAGCACGTCTAAAAGCATGTGTTTAAGTCAGTCAAAATATTAAATAGCGTAAATTAATTTTAAATAGTTCAAGAAATGCCCCCGAGAGGATTTGAACCTCCATGTCCTTGCGGACACACGGCCCTGAACCGTGCGCGTCTGCCAGTTCCGCCACAGGGGCTTGTCTTGTATAGTACAAACTAAAAACTAGGCAATAAAATAAGTATATTTTATGAAAAACGCTTACGCAAAAACCTCCAAGAGGTAGAGATTTTTGCTGTTTTGAGCAATTCTTTGGAGAAGCTCTTTTTTACGGAAACTCTCCAAAAAATTACCTTGTAAGGGGAGTATAGCATAGAAACAAAAATAATGCAAACTTTCGCTCGCCATCGCGCTTTCTCGCGAACTGTGGAGATACGGATACAAATAAACGAAATGAGGAG
>CAYHON010000034.1:0-6495 GCA_964358425.1 uncultured Candidatus Saccharibacteria bacterium
CCCAGTTCAGATTGGAGTCTGCAACTCGACTCCATGAAGTAGGAATCGCTAGTAAACGCAAATCAGCTACGTTGCGTTGAATACGTTCTCGAATCTTGTACTCACAATAAACGCGCCCGGCAGGTTATTTTGCTAAACGGTTAAAATCCGTTCATCCAATCGTCAATGGATAGTAGTTAATGGACAGTCAGATGCCGCGAGGTATCTGGCAGAGGGTCCGGCAACAAAACATAGCCCAAATATTACAAAGAACTAATCGATCTATGAATGGCGGTGAGCATAGAGAAGATTCATCAGAAAAAGTTCATTTGGGATGTGCGGAAAAGTAAAATAATTGACCCGGGGATGTCTGGCGCAGTATAATGAAACTAACGCTGCGTCAGAAGTCAGCTGAATCATAGTACCTCGTCTTTAGACGAGGGAAGGATTCTCTCTAAAAGCAATGCTTAATCCTGATTACATTCTTGGATTGGTAGATGGTGAAGGAAGCTTTACCGTCTATATAAAAAATCCAAAAATAATTAAAAAGGTAGTAAGAAGAGTTCGCGCCGAACCAAAGTTTTATCTAAAACTTATCGAAAGAGATAAAAAAATACTCTACGATATGAAAGACTTCTTTGGTTGCGGCAATATATACTTCCAAAAAGATTTGCGCAAAAATCACCAAAATTGCTATCGATACGAGGTGACCAATCGTGATCATCTGGAGAACATAATTATACCGTTCTTCAGGAAACACCAATTACGTTTGGAATCAAAAAAGAAAGATTTTGAGATTTTTTGCGAATTAACAGGGAGAATAAAAAACAAAGAACACCTTACAAAAGAAGGTTTAAGTAGACTCTTGATGATAAAAGAGAATATGCATTAGAGCTCGTCGTATGCGGGAAATCCGCAGGTACGATGGGAACATCAACTCTAAGTTTCTAGAGGATAATCGCCCGTCACGTCAAGGAAGCCGGGAGCAGCTGAAGACTCGAGTTTCTCGGGTTCAGGCTGAACTCGGTGACAGGGACGAAGTCGTAACAAGGCATCCGTAGCGGAAGCTGTGGATGGAACATCTCCTATTTAGGGAGTTTTCCGCCCTATGAGTGTTAGAATTCTACACTTGTAAGGCAATCCCAAGGTCCTTTCCGTAATCTTACGGAAGATTTAAAGATATTGGCCAAGCATCTTAAAACATGGCTCTGCGATCCCGACAGTATCGGGGTAGGTCGGAACAGCTGGAAGAAAGTAATCT
This sequence comes from uncultured Candidatus Saccharibacteria bacterium, assembly GCA_964358425.1. Classification (GTDB taxonomy): domain Bacteria; phylum Patescibacteriota; class Minisyncoccia; order Sungbacterales; family HO2-52-23; genus CAYHON01. The sequence continues at coordinate 1,241 of CAYHON010000034.1, forward strand.
TTCGGCAGGCTCAAGATAAAAATGGTGAGCTTGTCGAATCATAAAAAACGCACAATCAAAAAATACCCCCCAAGGGTGTTTTTTGATCCCAGTACTAGAAACTTTCAGTTTCAGTACGGGACTGCGCTTCGCCATAATTGGCGAAGCTTGTTTAAAAAAAGAGGACCTTATGGTCCTTTGGTTTGTTGGTCAATCACAATGTCCATCCAATTCACGGATTTTCTTCGTGACTTTGGTTTAAAAACAACATAAGGGGGCACGATAGAATAGTAAACCGGCCTGTTTAGCTTTATTAAACCCTGCCTAATAAATCCGTATACAAAAATTGGGAATAAAGCCAAAATATTGCCTAAACGATGTTTTTCTATTATTATATTGCTAGCCGCAAATATGCGTGTGTAGCTCATTGGGAGTATTCACCCGCCCGCCTTTATGGGTGTGTAGCTCATTGGCAGAGCACTTCACTGATAATGAAGTGGTAGAAGGTTCGATTCCTTCCACACCCAATTAAGCATATTTTAGGCGGGGCAAGCTGTGATAATGACGCGGGATCGGAGGTTCTAAATCAAAAAAAGCGGCTGAACCAATTGTTATTTAGACAAAAGATTCAGCCGCTATTACGCTCCGTTAGTTGGGTTTAGGGTCGCATCGTAAACCGAGGAGTGATCACAAGCTATTGAACCATAACGCGTTGATTGACAAGTTTTCGCAACTCCTGTATCATTTTTAGTAGAACCTATAAGAAAGGAGGTGAGAAAGATGGAGTTTACAACTCCCACCGAAAAATTGGCAGAAATCCGGCTGGAGATCGTTACGCTAGTGGAACAGATAAATGTGGCGGCCTCAGGGGAACCATTCTATGCACGAATTATCCTTGAAAATTGCCAGAGTAGCCGGCGTCTGACCGGGCTCATTAGCAACCTCAGGGTAAATGAGTATAAACTCATTTTTGATTTCACTGAGGATCGGCTTATCGAGGAGAAGCTCATGCAGGATGCCTCTGAAAAAGAAGTAAAATTTGAAAAGCTTCGAGGAATTGAAGTTTTTCAGACAAGATCCGGCAAGCCGATGTTCCTTAGCGAAAGTTAAAGGGGAGGGAACGTGAACTCGATTTCTGCCAAAAAATAAAGCCCGCTGAAATCTTTAAAAAACAAAAGAAAATAAGCGGGCTTGGTTTGTTTTCACTCTGTGTGCCTTTACAACACGGTTTGAACTTATTTTATCAAAAATTCCTGAAACGGGACAGCCGCGCAATGCCTCTGTGTTGCCGCTTTGTGGTAACCTGTCTCACAAAAAAACTTTCTTTTCTTTTTACCTGCCCGACCGATTCGGCGCATATTCAAAAAACAAGCCAAAATGCCAAAATATAGACTTGTGCATAAGCCACTTGCTTTTATTCGTATATTAAGCTAAACTATCCCTATAGTTATAAGCTTACTAATTAACAGCAAAAATATGGCAGAAATAGCCTATTGTGTGAAGTGCCGCGAAAAGAGGGAAATGAAGGATCCCAAAGAGGTGAGCATGCCTGGCAAGGGTGGCCAGCGCCGAGCTATGACAGGGACCTGTACCAAATGCGGTACCAAGATGTTCAAAATCTTGGGCAATAAGAAATAGACTTATTCTTTTTCTTCGCAAAAACCCCGATATTGTTCGGGGTTTTTGCTTGCCCAAATTATAATTGACTTAAATTATGAAATATGATTAAATAATAAATAGTTCATAAGGACGTCTTTTATAGGAGGCTACCGTATGGTCAAGATTCTAGTGGTCGATGACTCCGAGTCCAACCGTTTGTTTGTGAAAGAATTTTTGGGTGGCTTGGGACACACCGTCATTCAAGCCGAGAATGGAAGTGTTGGATTGAAAATTATTTTGAAAGAACACCCTGACTTGGTCATCACCGATTTGGCCATGCCTGTAATGGATGGGGCACAGATGGTAGACAGGGCAACAAGCTCCGGATCTGTCATCCCGTTTATCATGATATCCGGCCATGTTGGTGATATGAAAGAGCTCCTCAAGCATCATCCCGCCCTCCTGAAGGTCAAAGCTTTTTTGAAAAAGCCCATAAACCTGAAAAAATTGGAAGAAATTGTAAAGGCTAATTTGTAGACAAATGTTGTTCCCATCCGCGGATGGGAATTTTTTTATCCACACACCTATGCATAGGTGTGTGGATTTACCAAATTAATAAAAAGTGTTATAATTTATAAATGGCTGAAGCAAAAAATAAGAGAGTTTTTGTAGCAATGTCGGGCGGGGTTGATTCATCGGTCACCGCCGCTTTACTTAAGCAACAAGGATACAACGTTTGCGGTATCCACATAAAAATGTGGTCTGACCCGGAGATACCCTGCCATTTCAAAGAAGACCGCTATGAGGCGATGCGTGTCGCGGCGGTTTTGGATATACCGATTAAAACCTGGGACCTGACCCGCGAATACAAAAAAGAGGTGGTGGATTATATGGTACGCGAATTTAAAGCCGGCCGCACACCCAACCCGGACGTGATGTGCAACAAACATATAAAATTTGGAGTGTTTTTAAAAAAAGCGCTGGAAAGGGGAGCTGATTTTGTAGCCACCGGACACTATGTCCGTTTGCAACACCAAGGTATCATCCTGAGCACATTCGCGGAGCCTGTCCTCGAGCAGAGCGAAGGACTCAGTGTAAACTCCGTGAAGGATCCCATGCCTACCGGCAGGCAGGTCAGAGATTCTTCGGTCGCGGAGTTAACCCTGAGCTTGTCGAATGGGCTCTCTCAGAATGACAACAATTTTTTGCTTCAAGCCAAAGACCTCAATAAAGATCAATCCTATTTTCTCTGGACATTGACCCAAGACCAGCTCAAACACTGTCTTTTTCCAATCGGGGACTATATCAAACCTGATGTCCGAAAACTGGCTAAAAAATTTAAACTGCCCAACGCGGATAAAAAAGATTCGCAGGGGATATGTTTTATCGGGGAAATAAACTTAAGAGAGTTTCTGCAAAAATACATAAAATCCAAACCGGGAAAAATTATTACCACGGGAGGAAAAATAGTGGGAGACCATATCGGTCTGCAATTTTATACCATCGGCCAGCGGCACGGTATAAATGTCGGAGGCGGAATCCCCTTTTACGTCGTGAAAAAAGATTTTAAAACAAATAAACTTATCGTGGCCGAAGGGCCTTATGACAAAAAACTATTCTCTAAAAAACTTATCGCCACAGATATAAACTGGATTTCCGGCACCCGACCCAAATTTCCTCTAAAATGCCTGGCCAGAATCAGATACAGACAGCCTCTTCAGAAATGTGTAATTAAACTACAACTTACCACCCACATGCTACAAGCTGTATTTGCTACGCCCCAGCGGGCGGTTACCGAAGGCCAATCCATAGTTTTTTACCGGGGGCAAGAAATGCTGGGCGGGGGAGTTATAGCCGGGGATTGACTTTATACTGTCGCTTTACTACAATCCAAACGTTCAGTAATCGTGTTTTTAGGTTCATTCAACACGTTATGACCATGCGTGAAGTTTTCAACCTGCTGTCCATATTTTTGATAGAGTCGGTCTAAAGTTTTATCCGCACACCTTGTGCGGTATTTTTTTTGGACAAAATCGTCTTTTTTTGTTTTAATTGAGATATGGACTCCCAGGAAATACGCCGTAAATTCTTAAACTTTTTTGAGAGTAGGGGGCATAAAATCGTGCCGTCTTCCTCGCTCATACCCGACGACCCGTCGGTGCTTTTGACCACCGCCGGTATGCAGCAATTCAAAAAATACTACACGGGCGAGGCTGACCCCTTGAAAGATTTTAGCTCCAAAAATACAGTTTCCATCCAAAAGAGTTTCCGTACCTCGGATATAGACGAAGTGGGGGACGAGTCACATCTGACTTTTTTTGAAATGCTTGGTAACTTTAGTTTTGGCGGTTATTTTAAAAAAGAAGCGATTGAATACGCCCATGAATTTATCACCCAGGAAATGGGGTTGGATATTTCATATATTACGGTTTTCAAAGGCTCGGAGGCCGTACCCAAGGACGAGGAGTCAAAAGATATCTGGCAATCTTTGGGCGTAAAAGATATCCGCGAGGAAGGAGTAGAAGATGTCTTTTGGGGGCCCACCGGCGCGTCCGGACCCTGCGGCCCCACCACAGAAATATACTGTCGGAACGCCGAGGGTAAAGATATAGAGATATGGAACATAGTTTTCAATGAATTTTTTTGTAACGGCTCGCGTGAACAGCTTCTCAAGGGCAACGCAGATTTAAAGCCCTTGCCACAAAAAGGCATAGATACAGGAATGGGGCTAGAGCGTCTCGCCATGGTGGCCCAGCAAAAGAAAAATATTTTTGAAACGGATTTATTTGCGCCTTTACTTGAATTGCTACCACCGGAAATAGAAGAAAGGAAAAAAAGAATTATCATAGATCACCTGCGCGGAGCTACTTTTCTTTTGGCTGACGGCGTGCGCCCCTCCAATAAAGAAGCGGGGTATATTTTGCGCCGTCTCATCCGCCGGAGTCTCGCTTATGAAAACCTGCACAAAATTCCCCCGCATGTATTTGGTGCCGTAATCCACAATATTGTCCATGAATATGGAGAATTTTATCCCGAATTGATGCGGGAAAATGAAAATATACGACAAGAGTTTGCTACCGAACGGGGAAAATTCGCCAAAACCTTAAGTTTGGGGATAAAAGAGTTAAAAAGCCAGACCGGCAATATATCCTCCTCACAAGCTTTTCACATCTACGAGACCTTTGGACTGCCTTACGAAATAATTAAAGAAATAGGCGGAGAAAAAACCCAAAATATATCTTATGAAGATTTTGAAAAAGAATTTCAAAAACACCAGGAAATCTCCCGCGCGGGGGTGGAGAAAAAATTCGGGGGGCACGGCCTTATTTTAAACACCGGAGAATTAAAAGCCGGCTCGGAGGAAGAATTAAAAATAGTGACTCGGCTTCATACCGCCTCGCATTTGCTCAACGCGGCTTTACACAAAGTTTTGGGAGACGAGGTGTCACAAAGAGGATCGGACATCACGACCGAGCGCGCCCGCTTTGATTTCTTATTTTCTCGCAAAATGACCCCCGAGGAGATAAAAAAAACCGAGGATATGGTAAACGAAGCCATCACCAAAGATTATCCGGTAACGACCGAAGAAATGCCCTTGGAGGAAGCCAAAAAATCCGGCGCCATGTTTTTCTATAAAGGACATTATCCGGAAATGGTAAAGGTATATTCCATAGGCC
>CAYHON010000035.1:0-6354 GCA_964358425.1 uncultured Candidatus Saccharibacteria bacterium
GAGCGGTCAGGAATTTTTCAGGAAATAGGTTCGAGCTTGGTACAATAAAGACACCAATACCGAGAGCAAGCAGACTGCTCTGCTTGCGAGTAGGAATCGAAAAGCTTTTCATTATTTTTTAAAAATAATGATTATTGTGGCGTTAAGCTGGGACTTTAAAAAATTGAAAAGGTATACTATTCCTGTAAGGAAAGATATTTCTATCGAGGGCACCAATTTTTAGAATAAATAAAATATGTCTTAGGAAAAGAAACATAAAAATGATAAACTCATTTTATGAAACGATACGCATTTATAGATGTGCAAAATACAGAAACTACGACACTGAAAGTGTTGAAATTTGCGCTTGACCACGAAAAATTATTTTCCTATTTAAAAGACAAATGGAATTGTGAAAAAGTGTTTTTCTATCCAGGCATACAATACGGTGATGAGGCTCGCGGAGAGATATTTTCAAAGCTCACCGAACTTGGTGCTATTGTGCGACCGAAATACTTTTTCGTGTATAAAAACAGCGACAAGTTTGTAAATCTTAATTGTCCGAAATGCAATACAGAAATTACTCACAAAATTGACACTGGGCATACTTGGAAATGCAACTGTGATGTTGAGATGACGATGGATATTTTAAATAATGCACAATCAGGTGATGAGGTTATAATGTTTAGTGGGGATGGAGATTTTGCTTTTCTTATTGAACATCTTATTGAAAAAGGAATAAAGGTATATATTGTTTCTAGTGCAAAAAAAATAAAATTTGGTCCACGATATGCGACATCAAGATTTGCTACAAAATTGAGAAACTTGATCGCAAAATATTCGGGGAAAATAATCTACCTTGATATAGATGATTGGAAAATGCGTATCAAACAAGAAACTATTTAGGCAAAAAGAAAACGCCGTACAGGCCGGCGTTTTCTAAGGACATAGTTAGTATAGCAAGTGGGTATTTTTTGTCAAATTTTTAAAAGCCACTTAATCTTTATTATCATTTAATTATTCTTGTAGTTTTTTTAATTATTAATTGGATAGATAAAATGACTATAATTAATAATAAGAAGAAAAATGTATAAAACCATAAATTTTTTAAATTAAAATTAGAAATTGATTCTTGGGCGCTTGCACCCAAGTCTTGGTTTTTTGAATCTTGATTTTCTAGATTCTCAATGTTTAAGTTTGGTTTTTGATTCATAAAATTAATTGCATCTTCTGAATTCAATGCAACAAAATATAAACCAGCAGTTGGGACACTTGAAGCAGTTGGCACTACAGATAAATCAGCTTTTTGTTCTTTGTTAACATTTCGATAGATAGTTTTAGTAATAATTTTATTTGGTTGAGTATAAGCTAAAGTATCTTGATCAGTTTTAAAACTTAAAACATCTCCATAACTTATACCATCAATATTTTCTGACACTGATCTATAATAATAAATTGTATTTGGTTTTAAATTATTAATATAAGCTGATTGTTTAACTGGATTAGTGCTTGTATTATTTGCACTTGTATTATTCATATACATATGAGCTGTGCTATTTTCTAATTTATAATAATTTACACCATATTCAAACCAAGAATAATTGAAAGTATTACTTGTATTGCTTGAATATGAATTCGAATTAACAAGACTTTCAATAAGACCCTTTAATGTAGCAGAATTTTGAGTAATATTAATAGCCTCAAGTGTTTGCGCAAGGGTTTGTGCTTCAATTTTACTAGTAGTAAAGTTTAAAACATCTCCATAATTTTTACCATTAGCATTACTTGCAACTATTCTATAATAATAAATTGTATTTGGTTCCAAATTATAAATATTTATTGAGCGTTCAATAAAACCATAGGAACCATTTAATTGCTCAGTATTAGTACTGTTACTTAAATTCATAGTTTTTCCATATTCAAAATAGAAATTAGTATTTGAACTATTTGGGTCTATTGATGCCCTTAAATTCGCAGAATTTTTAGTAATTGAATCTGCACTTAAGGTACGAACAGAGGGGGAACTGTAATTGTTATTACTAGGATAAGAACCACCATTGGAACCATAAAAATTTACAGTAGTGCCACTACCATTACTTCCCGCCACACCAGTCGCACCAGTTGCTCCCGTCGCACCATCAGTGCCATTACTTCCCGCCACACCAGTCGCACCAGTAGCCCCAGTAGCACCCGCTACACCATCTGCACCCGCTACGCCAGTCGCACCGGTTGCACCAGTCGCACCATCAGTGCCATTAGTACCTGCCACACCAGTCGCTCCAGTTGCCCCTGTATCACCGCCAGTACTTGTTACAGTACAACCATCTGAATTAACAGTAGTTCCAGCTGGCGTATCAGGACACTTATCGATTGAATCAAGTACTCCGTCTTTATCAGCATCAGGTGTAGGTACAACAACTACTTGGCAAGCAGGAGTTGTGAAAGATTTTACTTCCCTATATAAAGTTTTTCCTTCATATATAATACCAGTACGATAATCATAAGTTGTATTTTCAGAAAGACCAAGTACTTCTTGTTCAAAGTATGAATTTACATTTAGATTTGGGGTTACAGTGAAGATACTATCTTGACTTTTTTTATATTCAAACCACGCAGTATATGTTTTACCAGGAACATAAACTATATTATCATAAAAAGTAGCACTATTACATGTAAGCGCAGAAGCTGTATTGCTATTTGTAAAAATACCAAAAATTATAAATGCTCCCAATATTATTTTATTTCGTATTGAATTTTTCATATTTTTTATACTAACATATTTAATAAATAATGTCAACCCTTCAAAACCATAAAATTTATATTTAAAAATATTTAACTATATTTTATGACTTTGAAAGATGCAGAATCATACAAAACTTTATAGTTTGTGTATAGTTCCGCAACAACTTAGTGTAGACAACAAGAGATTTGCTAAGTCTCTCATTGTCTACATTCATTCCCTTTATTACTTTACGCCGTTACCCCCATCTAGAAATGGGGTTCCGATAACTGGCGTTGGCCCTGGATCTGGTGCTGGATCTGGGTCTGCGGGTGGCGGTAAGATATTTACTACCGCTACAGGCACCACCGTTGAAGGTGCAGCCACAGTTGTTACCTCAACCGTTGCTCCTCCATTGGGCGGTACCACAACATCAATCACAACCGTTGATATTGGCGCGGTTGGCTCTGGTGTTGGGGTAGGCTCAGCAGGTGCAGGCGCTGGCGTAGCAACAATGGGCGCAGGCGCGGATACCGCGGAATGCCCCCATTTGTGGTCAGAGCGAGCATTCTCGCCCCACATAGTCAACCCACCCAGAATCGCACCACAACCGAGGTCCACGAGTTTGTTTTTCCAGGAGGGTTGGGAAGAAGACCCAAAAATGTCTTCCCATTTCCAGGTGAATGCTGCCGCCCCAAAACTGATCCAACCAGCTGTAATATCATGTCGGATGACATGATACGCCAAGACCCCTCCAGCAATACCCCTCATCCAACTTCCCCAGCTGGATCGAAAGCAGGCCTTCCTGTCGCTACCACTTGTACCAGATTCAGGCTTCAGACCCCAGTTTATAGGTGGGGCACCCTGGCTTGCTGGTTCTTGCAGATCCACCTGAGAGGAGATTTCAGAAGACATATTTCTCTCTTCTTCTGCCTGTGCTAGAGCATTAATGACATCGAGTGTGTCATTATACTTAGCGGCTAGCTCAACTGGCCATTCCCCAAGGTCCCCCTTTTCGCCCTCAGGTCCCGGTGGACCTGGTTTTCCCTCAGGTCCCGGTAGACCTTGAGCACTAGTAGCTCCAGCAGCTCCCTGAATATCAGGAGCTACACCAGTATCCTTACAGCGTTCTACTATCGCATGAACTGTATGGTTTTCATTTTTACCAATAGTTGTGCTGGTTGCTCCGTGTTCACATGAAGCAAATTTTATTACCGTTGGGCCCTCTTTAGGCTTTGTTATTTCTTGGCCCATTGCGGGCGAGGAGAAACACACCATCAACACCAACATAGCAAAAAAAATTTCTATCTTTTTCATTTCACCACCTCCTTTTATTTTAAACAACATTTTTTACCCACTATGACAGTAGGCATAAAGGCCTCGGGTACTTCCCGAACTAGCCATCAATCTTTTTTTAAGCTAACATATTTTTTGTATTATGTCAAGCTATTGACATTAAAACTTTAGTATGTTAAGTTAATTTTAGTCAGGAAGACCTAAGGGCGTGGTTCTTAAGTAATTCCGTTGACATAATAATAGGGGAGAGGAAAATGAAAAACATATTTTCGATCATTGGTTTTGTGACGATTGTTTTGTTTGGCTGGTCTATTTTTAGCCATGCAGAAGAGATGACTTGGCATGAGCTGGTAATTGATCTAAAAAGGGGTCTTTCGGACGCTGAAGATAGTAAGAAAGGTTATTCGGCTATTTTACAAGACGCCCAGAGGCTTGAAGATGCAGCTAAACTTGTGTGCCTAGATAAGGATAAGATTTTTGAAGACCTTAAAAGATCTAATCCTAAAAAAACAACATCTTTGAGTGAGGCAGGTAAGGAGAGTGAATCTACTTCTGGCGGAGATGCCCTTGGTGTGGGCGGAGATCCATTTGAGGAAAAGCTCCTTAGGGCAGAGATTGCATCTAAAGAAGAGAGGCATATCTGCGATAGCCGGACCAAGGAAAGAGAGGAAGCCTATAGCGATTACCTTAGAGCGTCCACTAGTGTGGATGATTACCAGAAGGCGTTAACAGAAGCCAAGAAAGCGATTAAGAAGGATGAGGAGCCCCAAGACCCTTTAGGCAGGGTGGGTGCAAAGAAGAAAGGAGATTTTTCAAGCAGAGATTCAAAACAAAAGGCTGATTTTAGGTTTTGGAAGTCTGTAAGAGACAATCTTAATAAAATTGGCCCTCCTAAAAAATAATGGTGTGGGGTCAATTGGGTGTGTGGGGTTTAGTGACGTAACTCAACCCCGCACATTTTACATTAAAACTAAACAAAAAAGAAAGGAGGAATATGTCCCAAAAAAGAAACACCGCTCCTCTTTTTAAAAAGAAGGGGGAAGGTAGTCAGGAAAAAGATCGCGAGGAAGTAAATAATTCCCTTGCGTTATTTATGCCGGTGGGTATTGTGTCGGTGGGGAGTAGTAACTACAACCCACTTAAGGATGTGAGTGAGGCGCAGGTTGATAACTTTGTATTTCGTCAAAGTTTTCAGATCCTGGAAGGACGGGAGACTGATTGGCGGGAGTGGTTCTGGCCGTCTATTTTTTCCACAGGATTTTGGTTGTTAGTTTCTTTATTGCTAATTTTTAGTGGCAATAATAGTCCTGAACCCAGGTTTAAAGAAGATGTAGTATATGTTTCTTTGAAACATTGGGATCCGGATCCCTCGAGGAAAGTGGAGATCGAGGTGATGGAAAAAAGACGAATTAAGGAAAAAGGTGAGAAAAAACTCATTAATATCCCTCAAAATGCTATCGTGGTACCAGAAAATATGGAGGTATTACCACTACCACTTCCCCCTCCACCTTCAGAGGAAGAAAAAAGGGAGATAGAAAAGAAGATTGAGGTTGCCAAAAGGTCTTATCTTGTTGTGGTAGATGGGGAGATAAGAAGGCAGTGGAAGCCCCCGTATGTTGGAAATGATGGTGCAACTGTCATCGTAGGATTTACCATTAAAACCGATGGCAGTATTGATTTGGTCAAAATTATTGAAAGCTCAGGAGATGAAGTGTTTGATAAAACAGTCTTAGAGACTTTTCTTTATGTTGACACTAGTCAATTTTCACCATTTCCTGAAGGGATTCAGGAAGGGATAAATCTCAAGATGAGATTCGCCGTTGGCGAATAAGCCAAAGCGGATGTACTTTAGATCCGCTTTGGCTCCAAGAAAAGTATTTTTAATTTAAGAAATTTAAGAATTAGGGCCATTACTATAAAAAGCAATGGTCTTTTTATTTGTAATTAAAAACTGGCGGAATTAAAATTTATAATATATATTAAATTGTGAACTACAAAACTCGTTGCAGGTGAACTTTTTAGTACCAAGAAAGAGTTTTGTAATTCAAAATATTAAAATCGTATGACGAAAAAAGTTATTGTAATTTTGGGTCAAACTGCAACTGGCAAAAGCGCGCTTGCTGTTCAGCTTGCGCGAAAATTTAATGGAGAAATAATTTCAGCTGACTCACGACAAGTTTATAAGGGTCTTGATATTGGTTCTGGAAAAATTAAAAAAAAAGAAATGCATGGCATTCCTCACTATTTAATTGATGTTGTAAGTATAAAACGTTTGATTTCTAAAAAAGTATGGAGGTCCGACCTCCATAGGAAAAAAAATTATGTGGGGGCGCCAGAAAAAAAAAAAAATATATTATAAT
>CAYHON010000036.1:0-6173 GCA_964358425.1 uncultured Candidatus Saccharibacteria bacterium
GCCTGCCGCCTGAAAAAATCCTTGATGTATCTACGGATACACAGGGCAGTTTTTTCAGGCTCCACGGCGGCGCACTGCCCTCAAATCTGAAATTTTTCCTTATTAACTTATATGTTAATAGCCAGTAAAATACAATAGAAGCAGATAAATGCAGAGTTTATTAGAGTTTATTAGACCTTGTAAAATTTTGATTTTTCTGGTATAGTCAAAAAGATAAGGCACCAATCTTCTAACTGGCTTTAGCCAGGTTGAATGGTTTTATTGGACAGTTTTACTATCCGGTGGGTTGGCAGAGCGGTCGAATGCACTGGTCTTGAAAACCAGAGTTGCCGTAAGGTAACCGCAGGTTCGAATCCTGCACCCACCGCCAGTTGTCCAAATTAGAACTAAAGAAAATAAAGGATTTTTAGAGCAATAAATGTAGAATTTTGATAAAAATAATTTATGCGACAAGAATCTGTCTATTCGAGAAAAAGATACAATATCATTCAAGTTTCGCAGGCAAAGAGAGTTGCCGAGATTTGGCTTGCTAGTGCAAATCTGCATCGTGCCGTTGCGTTTGGATTACCGGAGGCTGATGACCGTTATGATATTTGGCGTGTACCGCTTCTGACTCTAAGTAAGAATCATAAAGTTGGAGAAGTTGTAATCGATGCGTTTTCTACCCTTGTCATTGAAGATAAAACAACAAAAAAGGAAGTTTTAGAGAATCGTTTATTAGGACGTGGAGAAAAGGTTAATTTTTATAAAAAGAAAAACGACAAATATGTAGTGTCTCAACAAAGAAACACCGTTGCGTTTGGGGATAGTGAATTTGTACTACAAGAGATGGCAGCTAATTCTGTCGATTTAGTTTTTACTTCCCCTCCTTATTACAATGCAAGACCGGAATATTCCGATTACGTCTCCTATGAAGATTATTTGCTTAAAATGCGGAAAATAATTCAAGCCACTCATCATGTTTTGAACGAGGGTAGATTTTTCGTAATGAACATATCTCCCGTTTTAGTGCGACGTGCTAGTAGGAGCGAAGCGTCGAAACGGATCGCGGTGCCCTTTGATATACATAAAATTTTTATTGATGAAGGTTTTGATTTTATTGATGACATAATCTGGGTTAAACCGGAGGGTGCTGGTTGGGCTACGAGTCGTGGACGAAGATTTGCGGCTGATAGAAATCCTTTGCAATATAAACCCGTCCCTGTGACAGAACACATACTCGTATATCGAAGACAAACGGATAGACTAATTGATTGGAATATACGAAGTCATCCAAATCAAAAGGCAGTGAAAGAGTCTAAAATAGATAATTCTTATGAGCGCACAGACGTTTGGCGTATAAAGCCCGCACACGATAAAAGACATCCCGCGATTTTCCCTTTGGAGCTTGCCGAAAAGGTTATCAAATATTACTCCTTTAAAACCGATGTAGTTCTTGATCCTTTTGCGGGCATCGGTACCGTTGGGCAAGCTGCCGTAAAATTGGGTCGCCGTTTTGTACTAATTGACAACGAAAGGAAGTACATAGACATTATTCGGCGTGAGGCAAAAAAATGGCTTGGAAAATCGGTCAGTGAAATATTTTATATAAATTGCGACGCCGATAATTCGGGGCAAGAAACATTATTTTAACTATGGATAAAGTAAATAAACATTTTCCAGAAAAAGCTCGTAGGTTGCTCACGTCGAATGGGCGAGAGCTTATCACACAGGTTGGGCTCGATATAGTAAAGGGCATTGTTTTTGATGTTCTTTGTGGTAAAAATTTACGCGATTCAACAGAATTTCTTACCAGGAAAAGGATTGCAACTCTCAATATTGCGGCGCTTGTCATGATGTTGAGAGGGTCAAAACAGAACAAAAATTTTGTAAAAAAATTACCATATATATCAACGAGTGAATTAAAAAAGAGGCTATCAAAGGACGATCGCTGGATTCTCGAATGGAATCTAGGACTTACCGACAAAGCTTTTCAAAATGTCTTGCGTGATGACAACACGACCCTTGATAATTATAAGAAGAAATTTGTTAAAATTTTGAATGGTGTTGTAGCAGAAAGTAAAAAAGAATACGGAAATATTACTGGGCAAATTAAACTCGATGGTGATCTAATCAATATAGATTGGAATAGTGTTTTACAGATACTTACCTCGGTTGGCGCACAAACATTGGCTATCCGTGGTTCTGAAAAATCAACCTACGGAAAACTTTTTGAAAAATTGATTTTGGGTTCTTTGCTTCAAGTTTTTGGTTTTAGATTGGTTGAAAAAAATAGTATAACAAAGCCTAAAAGGGTCTTTTGGCTTTCTTCTCGTGATGAGAAAAGAGAAAGTGATGCTACCTTACTCTTTGAAGCAGGCAAGGGTGTGCGGTTTGACATCGGTTTTATAGGACGAGGAAATCCTGAAATATCTTTAGATAAGGTTTCTAGATTTGAGAGAGAAATTGTGTTCGGAAAAACAAGGTGGTTTATGGCTACGATTATTGTAGTTGATAGCATTGGGAAGAATAGTCGTATTGAGGCGTTGGCGAAACGAATCGGCGGCGACATAGTACAAATGAGTGGTGCTTATTGGCCTGTTCGTGTTGCCGAAGTGCTCAAAGAAAGAACTGGATACAAATCAGAATTGTTGAACTTGAAAGATAAAGAGGTTTTGCAGTATCTAAAAAAGAAAAGTGAAAAAATTGATTTTCAAAAGTTGATTTAATAGTATTTCTTTAATCTAAATGAATTTACTACTGCCTCAATTTCTTTATAATGGGATCAAGAGTCCAGAAAGTAAGCCGTCTAACAGGAGTTTTTAGTTCTAACTTCGGGGCATGGTCACCGCCATATTATCAAGGAAGCACTTTATACAATATGTAGCTAATTTGGAGTTTGGAGAGGTGCCTGAGCATGGCTTAAAGGAGCGGTTTGCTAAACCGTTGAACCTGTAAAAAGGGTTCCGTGGGTTCGAATCCCACCCTCTCCGTTTTTTATAAGGAGGCATTATGTCTAATAATAAAAGTAAAGAACACGGAAAAGTTTTGGCGGAATGGAAGTTTCCGGAGACGATAAAATACAGCCGAAGTCGCGGTTGGTATATTGGCGCAGGGATTTGCGGCGTTGCGCTTTTAGTTTATGCGGTAGCGACAAAAAATTTTTTATTTGGGTTGATAATTATTTTATTCGCGCTGACATTATTTATAACCCAAAGAAAACCGGCGGATGTCGGTTTTAAAATTACCGAAGACGGAATTTTAATCGGCAGCAGGTTTTATCCGTATAAAGAGATAAAAAATTTCTTCATAATTTACGAGCCGCCGGAAGTAAAAAGCTTGTATTTTAATTTTAAAAATATTTTTAATCCGCACCTGCCAATACCGTTAGAAAAACAAGATCCGGTTAAAGTTAGAAAGATTTTATTAGAGTATCTGCCGGAGGATTTAACAAAAGAAGATGAGCCGTTTTCCGACCAGATATCAAGAATGTTTAAGTTATAAGCGCGCACGAATTTATAGATAGGTGTCCCCGTAGCTCAGCTGGATAGAGCGCAAGGTTGCGGACCTTGAGGCCACAGGTTCAAATCCTGTCGGGGACGTTAAATATATAAGAAAGGTTTCCCGCTTCGCGGGATCACGCGCAGCGTGACAATTCCTACTGGGGGCAATAAATTGGTGGATAAGGTTTCCCGCTTCGCGGGATCACGCGCAGCGTGACAAATCCTGTCGGGGACGCCAGACAAAAGTTAAAAGTTATCAGCCAGAGGCTGACCCGCCTCTGGCGGGAAAGTCAAAAGTCAATTTTTTAAAACTTGCGATAAACAAAAATCGTAATTTCCGCGAAAAACAATCGAACAATTGAGCAATAGAACAATGACCATTCATTGGCTTAAATAGCCATTTTTTAGTACCCACTCTTGACAACTTCTCTAAACAGGAGTAAAAAGGAAGAGGGGTTTTTAAGTTCTTTTTAAATCAGGGAGGTGAGTGATGGCTGAACAAACTGGCGAAGAACGGGAAGCGCAGTATTTATTAGCCGAGTATCAAAGTGTTTGCACTGAAATGAATCGGCGCCATTCAGAACGTTACCGGTTTATTGCTTTAAGTTTGATAATGTTAGGAATTGCTGGCGCCTTTTTTGGTCTTGCCAAAGAAATCGTTGACCCTAGTGTGAAAATTTTAGCTTTAGCGATTGTTCCTTTCCCCTTTATTTCTGTGATGGCCTTAATTCTCAAAGAGCACCAATATATCAATATGCGGGATTGCTATTTGGAAGTAGTGCTTCGTCCGCGATTAGAGCAGTTAGCAATTGAACCAGATAAACATTTCTCCTGGCCGGGCTGGCAAGAGTTTGAACATAAACAGATGGGACGCCAAACTGGCTTACCGAGACGATGGAGTCGGTTTGCTAGCTTCATGTTTCTTGAAGTTTTTGATTACGGAATTCCTTTTATCTTTGCTGTCGCTTCTCTTGGTGCTTATTGGTTTTCTCGCCATCAACTTCTGGGCCATCCGCTTCTGATTTTTGTTGATATTCTGGCAGTTACTAATATCGTCATTTTATTTTTCCTTAGTTGTTTGATCTGCATCCTTCGCCTCATGGAACAGCACTGGTATCCAAGACCACTAATGATGATATCTGATCAATGGTTGTAATTTTTTAGTATCCCTGCTAAACTTTAATTAGGTTCGTTCTTTGGTTTTTGAAAAACCCATTTTTCAAGAAAGGAGTTAATGATGGCCGAAAAAAGTCTTCAGGAACGCCAGAAGCTAGAGCAAATGCAACGAGAGTGGGAAGAAGATGAAAAAAAGAGTATTAGACTTTTAAAGTTTGCTTACTTATTCGGATTATTTGGCGGCCTCTTCACACTTTTGCTTATCTACTTGGTCTATTATGCCATGAAAGCCGGAGCGCAATAAAAGGAGTCCGTGATGCCCGAAAGAAGTCTTCAGGACCACCAGAAGCTGGAACAAAAGCAACGAGAGTGGGAAGCAGAAGAAAGAGAACGCAGAAAGTTCGGGCGCATCGCTATCCTATTAGGGATTATCGGTGTATCAGCGATGCTGTTTCTTGGTTATTTATTGTGTAGCGCAATGAAGGTAGGAGCACAATAGGAGTCATTGAAAAAGACTTTGGAGGTCAAGTTTTCGCGCTTGACCTTTATTTTTTTATAGTTATCCTGTCAACCTGTCCTTAAGCGAAGGGGGATGGAACAATGACCATTCGTTGGCTTAAATTCACCATTTTTTAGTACCCACTCTTGACAAAATTTTTATTAGTAGTATAATGAAATATTGTCAGATGTGTAATTCTGACACTCTGGCCGCGAGAGGGTTCGCGGTAAATTGCACATTTCTAATAGAGAACCCTAAACGAAAGGAGGTGTCCGGTGGGACACAGAACACTGAAACGGGTGCCGCTCGATTTCGCGGCGCTTCTCGGCAAGGTCTGGGAAGGGTACATCAATCCCTACCCCGGTCCGTTCACCTGCATTCTCTGTGACGGAAGCGGCTACAACACCGCAACCAAGCAGATCGCCGACGACTTCTATAGCTTTCAAGATCGGCGTCGTGCGTGGAGCGACAAGATCACGCAGGACGAAGTGCAGGCGCTCGTGGATCATGGTCGGCTTATGGATTTCACCCATACATGGAAACAGGGCGAGGGGTGGAAGCGCCGCGAGGACGGCTACGTCCCGACTGCCGAGGAGGTGAACGCGTATCAGCATCGAGGTGGTCTCGGCGGACACGACGCCATCAATCGCTGGATTCTGATCGAAACTCGCGCCAAGCGGATAGGCGTCTTCGGCAAGTGTCCGGTGTGCAACGGCGAAGGGACGTTGCCTCATCCGAACGAGGCGATTCGGAAGCTCCACGAGGAGTGGAAGGAGTACGAGCCGCCGATGGGCGCGGGCTACCAGCTCTGGGAAACCTGTAGCGAAGGAAGCCCTGTCAGTCCGGTGTTTGCCAGCGCCGAGGAACTCGCAGACTGGTGCGCAGAGAATGCCACCATCTTTGCTGACGAGAAGACTTCGCGCGAGAACTGGCTCAAGATGTTCGTCGGCGAGGAGGACCTCGACACAGGAAGTCTGTTTGTCATCCAGCCCGGATTCATCGGAGCGTTGGCGAACGCTCCTAAGTAACGCGAACATCCTCCCATCTGTCTGTTGGTATTAGTTTACTAACAGATA
>CAYHON010000037.1:0-5982 GCA_964358425.1 uncultured Candidatus Saccharibacteria bacterium
TAAAGTATAAAAGTATGAGAGCCAAGAGAATAGAGCTGTTTAAGTTTTGCCCCCAAACTTGCCCCCGTGGTGAAAAGGCAGACACGCAGCGTTTAGGGCGCTGTGTCCGTAAGGACGTAGAGGTTCAAATCCTCTCGGGGGCATTGAAAAAATTCCTGCCTGCCGGCAGGCAGGAAAATAAGCCGATGTAGCTCAGTGGCAGAGCAACTCCATGGTAGGTCATGTTTTCTGCCCATTTTAAGAGAAATCCTAAAATGAATCCCGAATAACGGTTAAAGGCCTTTTTAAAAAGGTTCAGACCGTGGCGTTTCTATAAAAGACGCCCGAACGACTGACAAGGGGGGCTTTAGTAAAAGTCCAAGATACAGTCTAATCCTCTGATAATACATAAACAGGGGTGTAAATGAAGGAGTAGGTCGTCGGTTCAATCCCGACCATCGGCTACGTAACAAAATAAGCAACAAGTGACAAGTGACAAGTGACAAGGAAATACAAATCCATGTCGCCTGTCGCATGTCACCTGTCACTAAAGTGTCCCAAGACAATTTGATACGGTTTCAATGTACCGTGTGCAAGCGATTTAACTACTGGTCGCGAAAAAACGTCCGTAAAGTGGAGCGTAAACTGCTGTATAAAAAATTCTGCGAATGGTGTGTAAAGCACACTCCGCACAAAGAGGCCAAGAAAACCTAGACCGATGTTATGGTTGTTAATAGTTTTACTTGAGTTTCTTGCTGGTTTTGTATACTATAGAACTGGTAATATGGTTTATGTAAATAGACTGACCAGTTCACATGAAACTTAAGATTGAAGAAAAACTTATCTCCGTTGGTTTAAGGGAGAAGGGGTACTCTTTAAACGAGATTGTTCAGAAAGTCGGCGTTGCTAAAAGTAGCGTTTCTAGGTGGGTACGCAACGTTCCTTTAACAGATAACGCCCGTAGACGACTTTTAACAAAGATTAAGCTTGGCCAACTGGTGTCTGCAGAAAATAAACACAGAAAAACAGAACAAGTAATAGAAAATTATAGAAGAGAAGCTGCTATAGAATTTGAAAATATAAAATTAGACAAACCATTAAAAAAGATTACTTGTTCATTACTCTATTGGTGTGAAGGCGCAAAAGATACTTACAGCGGCATTAGATTTACTAACTCTGACCCACGTCTCATAAGAACTTTTTTAGCACTTTTCCGGAAAGCTTTTGCGGTTGACGAGACCAAGTTAAGAGTTGGTTTGCATCTACACGAATACCATAATCCCAGAAGACAGATTGCTTTTTGGTCAAAAACCACTGGTATACCCAAACAAAAGTTTATAAATCCGTTTTTAAAACCACATACGAGTAAAAGGATAAAAAGAAACTATCCGGGCTGCGCAACTATTTACTATCACAGCAATGATATGGCTAGGGAATTATTAGCAACTGCGGAGATGTTTATACAAAACGTGGGGGCATAGTTCAGTGGCAAGAATTTTCGTCTCCAAAACGAAAGACCTTGGTTCGAGTCCAAGTGCCCCCGAAAAGTTTCATTTTGCTAAATAGTGGAAATACTTTTATTCTTAATTACTATTGTTGTCCTGCTATCCACCATCGTTTGGATTATTTTTTCTCTTTATACCGTTATCATCGGCGATCTGCTGGGAGCGCCATATGTTTCATCTTCCCGCGACGCGGTAAAACAAATGATTGCGGTCGCACGTCTGCAACAGGGTGAAATGGTCATGGATCTCGGCTCGGGAGACGGAAAAATTTTGTTGGAAGCCGCGAAACTCGGCTGTCACGCGGTGGGATTAGAAATAAATCCTTTTTTAGTGTGGTATTCGCGGCGACGGGCCAAAAAATTGGGATTACAAAAACTCGTGAAAGTCTACTGCCGTAATTTCAACAAGTACTCACTTAAAGAGGCGGATGTCGTTTTTATCTATCTCTGGCCCAAGACCAACAAAATATTGAGAAATAAACTGGAATCCGAATTAAAAAACGGCGCGCGGGTCATCTCCAATGCGTTTCCCATAGAAGGGTGGATTCCGGCCGAAAATCCGCTCCGCCAATCAGCCAACGTAGGCAAAATTTTTCTCTACTACAAAACTTAATTGGATACATTTATTAATACCTTTGTTGAAGGTTTGGGCATACCCCGCCTTATAGACATGGGAGATTATATAGGATAACATAAGGGCTACATAAGGTCCTTATTTTTTATTCCCAAATCCAATGGAAGAAGAAAATTTTAGTCAGCCAAAATCAAGAAAAAAATTATACGCCGGAGGAGTCCTGGCGCTGTTTATTTTGTTTATGTTTTATCTAATCTATCTCCCCCACTCCTCTTTCCGCGGCGCGCGGGAAATAGAAATAATTCCGGGCATGGGCTCGCGCAAAATCGGCGAGCTGCTCAAAAAAGAGAGCACGATAAATTCCAAGTGGGCTTTTGTGACCTATGCTTCCGTCAAAGGACAGGCCTCCGATCTAAAACCCGGAATCTATACTTTCACCGACAATATGGACGTCCCCGAAATAGTCCGGATGCTGGTGCGTGGAGTTTCCAACGAGTCCATCGTCACCATCCCCGAAGGATGGACGACCGGAGACATCGCTGAATATCTGGCTGAAAAAAAATTGGTCTCGATGGATAATTTTAAAAAAATAGCCGGCGCGCCTTATTCCCAAAAATTTAATACCCCATTTCCCTTCCTGCAGGACCGCCCCGCCGCAGTCGGCCTAGAAGGATTTTTATTTCCCGACACTTACCGGATCTATAAAAATTCATCCGAGGAAGATATTGTTTTAAAAATGTTGGAAAATTTTGCTAAAAAAATCACCCCGGAGATGCTCACCGAAATAGCCGGACAGAAAAAAACAATTTTTCAGGTAATCACGATGTCTTCCCTCATAGAAAAAGAAGTGGTTAGTACAGAGGACCGGGCCTTGATTTCCGGAATTTTGTGGAAACGTCTGGATAAAAAAATCCCCTTGCAGGTGGACGCCACCATTACTTTCATAAAAAGCGAGCGCTTGGGCGCGGCTTTCCCCGGACAGGACCAGGCAAAAATCTCCTTGGAAGATACCAAAATAGATTCTCCGTACAATACTTATAAATACCGAGGCCTCCCCCTAGGACCTATTTCCAATCCCGGACTATCTGCTATCAAGGCAGCCATTTATCCCCAAGATTCCCCCTACTTTTATTATCTCTCGGCTCCTGACGGGACTACCATTTTTTCCAAGACTCTTGGTGAGCACAAACAAGCCAAGCTGAAGTATTTAAAATAAAAACCGCCGAGCCTTGCCTGTTTTTTGTTTTAGGTACACACATAATAAATTATGTGTGGGGTTGACGGATTTTAATCCATCCGCTATACTCCCTTTATAGCTTCCAAAGAAGTGGGCTGGCCACGAAAAAGGCCTATAAGACCTGCGGAGGAGACTCGAGTGCTTTTAGCACTTTCTTTGGTCGCTTACAGGCGGCTTTTATCATAAAAAAATGCAAACCAAAGTCCAAAAAGAGAAAATAGTAGAGGAGCTGGCTGATAAACTCAAAAAGCAGAAAATCGCGATTTTCAGCGATTTTCGGGGCGTATCAGTTGCTAAATCCCAAGCTCTGCGCCGGTCTCTCAAAAAGAGCGAAGCCGAGTTTGCGGTATCCAAAAAAACCCTTTTTGATTTGGCCTTAAACAAAGCCGGTTCCCAATTCAAAACCAGAGAGCTGGAGGGTGAAATAGGAGTTACTTTCGGCTATGGAGACCAGGCTATACCCGCCAAGATATTGCAGAAATTCGCCAAAGAAAACGAAACTTTTAAAATACTGGGCGGTATATTGGACGGTAAAATTTTAACAGATAAAGATATTATAAAGCTCGCGAAACTGCCGAGCAAAGAAGTTCTGCTGGCGTCTCTCCTTGTAGCATTGCAATCCCCCGCGCGGGGACTCGTCAATGTTCTGGGAGGCAATACCAGAAACTTGGTCGTAGTGTTAAATAAAATATCAAATAATAAAAAATAAGTTGCTTCCATCGGCAACCGCTCCTCGCCAACACGTTCGGTTATCTCCAGCGGATAACCTCACTCCGTAAAATCTTGGCTTCTCCTCGTGAAGACTCGGAGACCAAGCCCCCACACCTATGCATAGGTGTGGGGGCCAAGCAAGCCAAGCTTTTAAGGGTTGTCTCGGAGGGTTGCCTCGGTCGCATCACAAATAAAATGAACAAAGAACAAATTATAGAAGCGGTAGAGAAAATGACGGTTTTGGAAGTATCCGAACTCGTCAAAGCATTGGAGGAAAAATTCGGCGTTTCAGCTTCTATGCCCATGATGATGGGAGCTATGCCGGGAGCAGGAGGTGATGAAGGAGAAGAGAAAAAAGAAGAAAAAACTTCTTTCGCGGTGGAGATTACCTCTGCCGGAGGAACCAAGATACAGGTAATCAAGGTTTTGCGAGAAATTACATCGCTTGGACTGAAGGAAGCCAAAGATGTGGTTGACGGAGCTCCGAAAATAGTAAAAGAAGGAGTTTCCAAAGAAGAAGCGGCCGAGATGAAGACCAAGCTGGAAGCGGCAGGTGCTACAGTTGCTATAAAATAAAAAACAAAGTCCCCCGCCAGCGGCGGGGGGTTTGTTTTAAGGGCTTTCCAAAATATCTATTTTGCGCTACTAGTATATATACCGGTTTAAAGCTAACTATCATGCCCCGTAATACAACTTTCAGTAGGCTGGGGTTTAGAAGGTAAGAAGTATTTTAATAGGATAGTTTCAATTTATTCAGAAAGAACTCTCAAACCAAGATTTAACAACCCCAGCCTATTAAGCCAAACGCTTCTATGACTAATCTATATAATTACCTATACAACTTACTAATCAATCACCCTTCAATAGGTCTAAACGTATCAAAAGCGTTTGGCTCTGAAAGATGATATACAGGGCATGGAAGGAATATTGGAAAAAATTTTTGAATCCGTCCCCCGAGCCAGATTATTGCGCCTGCTTATCCAAAACTCGGAATCCTGCTTTCAGTTCAAGGAAATAGCACAAAAAACTCGCCTCAACCCCAGCGCCTGCCGCAGAGAGCTTACCAAGCTTATAAAAATAGGACTGGTTGGGGGTAGAAGAACGCTGGTTAAGGAGCACCACCCGAACAAATCTTCAAAAGGCCGAAGGTCGAAAAGAAAAATCAAAAAAGTTGACGTCTTTGAGATAAATAAGGATTTTGTCCTCTTTCCACAACTAAAAGACCTTATAGCCCGAGCATCCGTCGCCTCCGAAAAACTTCTTCTGCGCGAGATGAAAAAACTGGGGAGGGTAAAACTGGCGGTCTTGGCCGGAGTATTTCTCAATCATGAAAACGCCCGGACAGATTTATTAATCGTAGGAGACGATATAACCAAAAGAAAATTGGACAAATTCCTGGTCTATATAGAATCCGAGCTGGGCCGATCTATCCAATATACCCTTATGGACATGGATGAGTTTAAGTATCGGATGGGTATGTACGACCGATTCCTGCGAGATATTCTGGAATACCCTCATAATACGATTATAGACCGGATAGGGATTTAGTTTTTAAGACTTTTTTTGCTAAAATTAAATAGGTTGGGGGGCGACTGGCTCAGTGGGTCAAAGCTAATGATTTAGCTTTGACGGGAAATTTAGCGAGTCTGAAAACGAGCGTTAAAAATTTCCCGGGGTTTTGCCGAGAAGGCAAAACAGCGTTCCGTTAATTCATGGGCGGTTAGCTCAGCGGTAGAGCACTGCATTCACATTGCAGGGGTCACAGGTTCGAACCCTGTACCGCCCATCGCGTTAAATCTCACAATAAATCTCAATAAAAAAACCATTCCTTATTGGAAGAGGTCTATTGTTCAGTCTTAATGCTTTCCGGATAAAATATCTGGTTCCATCGCATACATACATATTTTCCCGAACCTTCGTCGTACTCATACGTTGACACACCGCAATTTGCCGGTTTTTCCAGTTCGTACATATGTA
>CAYHON010000038.1:0-5529 GCA_964358425.1 uncultured Candidatus Saccharibacteria bacterium
AAAGAAATGGGCGACTATCAGATTATCGTACTGCCTGGAGGATTTAGTTACGGAGATGATATCGCTTCGGGCCGTATTTGGGCAATTGAATTACAAACCCGGCTTGCCGATCAATTTCTTGAATATATAAAGCATAGGGGAAGACTGGTGGTGGGCATTTGCAATGGCTTTCAGGTGTTGGTCCAGACAGGGCTTCTTCCTTTTGGTGAGTTAACAACACTCGATTTGGCCAAAGCCAGCCTAGCGCCAAATATCAGCCGCCGTTTTGAAAGCCGATGGATTTATCTGAGACCAGAAAAGGAGGAGGGGCTACTAACGCTGCCGGTAGCTCATGGGGAGGGAAGGTTTACGGCCACCGCTGATAACTTGGCCCGGATAGAAAGTGAGGGTCTGGTCACTTTTCGTTACTGTAGTATCGATGGCATTTCTACACGAGCTTATCCGGAAAATCCCAATGGGTCGCAAAATGCCATCGCGGGGATTACCGACCCGAGCGGAAAAATCCTAGGGCTCATGCCGCACCCGGAACGGTTTGTCGATCGGTTTCAACACCCCAACTGGCGAAGATTGCCTTCCGATTTTGTCCCTGACGGTTTAAAAATTATCCAAAATATTGTGCATTATGCCAGGCAACTCTAAAGAAGGGATCGGTTTTCTAAATCTACCGGAATTATGGGGGCTGCAAAAGGAGCAGGGAAAGGTGCGGGATGTTTATCATCTGGGTACGGACCGTCTGATCCTTATCGCCACAGACAGACTGTCCGCTTTTGACCGTGTCCTTACCCATATTCCCGGCCGAGGTCAAATACTTAACCTATTATCCGCTTGGTGGTTTGAAAGAACAGCCGATATCGTCCCCAACCATGTTGTCGCCATACCTGATCCGAATGTAATGGTGGTTCGGCTATATCCAAGAATCCCGATAGAAATGGTAGTCCGGGGTTTTCTAACCGGATCTACGGATACTTCTATTTGGACAAGATACACTCGGGGGGAGCGGGAGTTTGGCGGATTTGTTTTACCCGAAAGGATGAAAAAAAATATGCCGTTGCCATATCCTGTTGTGGATTCCACGACAAAAGCCGAAGTCGGTCATGATAGAAAATTAACAGAGGCGGAGATTCTTGAAGAGAAAATAGTTACTCCTTTGCAGTGGCAGGCATTAAAGACGACCGCTCTTTCCCTTTTTGCCCGAGGTCAAACACTGGCAGGGCAAGCCGGCCTGTTTCTTGTCGACACCAAATACGAATTTGGAACAGATCCGCAAACGGGCAGCATCGTTGTCATCGATGAGATACATACTCCCGACTCAAGCAGGTTTTGGGAAGCAGCGACATACCCGGAACGATTTGAACAAGGAATCGAACCGGACTCATACGATAAAGAATTTGCCCGTCTCTGGTACACTCAACAAGGTTATAGAGGTGAAGGAACCCCGCCGGTCATGCCGGAAGAAATGATACGGCAGGTTTTGGAAAGATATATCATTGCTTATGAGCGATTAACCGGTCAATCGTTCGAAGTGCCGGAAAGTAATCCGCAAGAAAGGATTCTTATGAATCTAGGACCTTATGTGCGCCGAAGTTAAACCAGATAGCGTTGATAAAGAGACCATCCGACTAAATCAATTGGTGGTGATTATCATGGGCTCGGAAAGTGATCGGCCCCACGTGGATAAAATAGTAGAAACACTAAACCATTTCGGTGTGGGCCACATCATGAGAGTGGCTTCAGCTCACAAAACCCCAGAACATACATTAGCTATTCTGGAAGAATACAAAAATACGGGTGATATTGTCTTCATTGCCGTCGCTGGCAGATCCAATGCCCTGGGAGGCTTTATTGATGGAAATACTACCTTTCCAGTCATCAACGCTCCCCCGCCCGGAGAACCACATACTATTTTTTCCTCTCTGGAAATGCCGTCGGGAATCGGAGCCTCTACGGTGTTATATCCCGAAGCGGCGGCGCTCCATGCAGTAAAAATTTTCGCCCTCTCTAATCACCAACTCGCTGCCAAATACGAGGCGTATCAGGAAAATCTGAGGCGAACCATTTACGACGCAGATAATAGAACAAATTACTATAAATGAAGCGTCAAAAGTAATTATGGACAAAGTCGTTATTTTAGATTTCGGCGGCCAATATTGCCATTTGATTTCCCGCAGAATCAGAGATTTGGGAGTGTCGGCTGAAGTAATGCCGTCCAATACTTCCCCGAAAGTGTTACAAGCCGATAAATCCATAAAAGGAGTTATCCTTTCGGGCGGTGCGCGCTCTGTCTATGAAAAAGACGCTCCCAAATTTGACCAAAACATTTTGCGCTTATCCATACCAATTTTGGGAATCTGTTATGGCCATCAACTCATCGCTCATCTACTTGGCGGCAAAGTTATTTCCGGAAAATCCGGTGAATACGGATTGATGAAATTGAATGTCAAAAAGGCGGATGGGGTTTTGGTACGGCTTGGGAAATTAAAAAATGTTTGGATGAACCATCGTGATGTTGTTGTCCGGCTTCCGAAATCATTTGTGTCGATAGCCAGCACCGAACACTCAAAGAACGCCGCGTTTGCAAATAAAAAACAGAAAATTTTCGGAGTGCAATTTCATCCTGAGGTAAGTCATACGGAAAAGGGCGATCAAATACTGAAAAATTTTGTTACTGATATTTGCAAATGCGAAAAGGCATGGACGTCAACCTTGGTTGTACAAAATTTAATCAAAAAAGCACGGGAGGTTATTGAAAACGAAAAAGCTATTGTTGGACTTTCAGGCGGGGTTGATTCTTCCGTGGCGGCCGCTCTAGTTAGCAAAGCAATCGGTAAAAAGTTAACCGCCGTTTATGTTGATACCGGCTTAATGCGCGACGGGGAGACGAAGTTTGTGAAGCAGATTTTCCATAAGAAAAATTTAAATCTCAAAATTATCAGGGCAAAAAAGCAGTTTCTCCGCGTGCTAAAAGGAGTTAGCTCTCCGGAACAAAAGAGGAAAATCATCGGAAAACTTTTTGCCGATATTTTCTACAATGTCGCGAAAAAGGAGCGGGCGACTTTTCTTATTCAGGGAACTATTTACTCCGATAGGATTGAAAGTGGTTTAACCAAACATTCCTCAAAAATAAAATCTCACCATAATGTGGGCGGGTTGCCGAAAAATTTGAAGATGAAATTGTATGAGCCACTTAAAGATTTGTACAAGGATGAGGTAAGAAAAATTACTCGTGAACTCGACTTGCCAAAAGAAATAACCATGCGCCAAGTTTTCCCCGGCCCTGGTTTGGCGGTGCGAATTATCGGCAAAATAACTCCAGAACGCCTAAAAATTGTCCGGCAGGCCGGAAAAATTATTGAAGAAGAATTGAGCGGAACAAAATTTTGGAAAGACATTTGGATGAGCTTTGCCATTTTACTCCCAATCAAAAGTGTTGGCATTCAGGGAGACGAGCGGAGTTATAAATATCCCATCGTCGTCAGAATTGTCGAGTCGCAAGACGCGATGACGGCAAATTTCTCCAAAATTCCATTTCCCATTCTTGAAAAAATCTCAACGCGGATCACAAATGAGGTTCGCGAGGTTAATCGAGTGCTATATGACATAACTAACAAACCGCCGGCGACAATGGAGTGGGAATAGTGAATTCTGGAAATGGTTGGGGACAATCCGGGCTTTCTTTTGCAAAGCAGGGATATTGCCAAAACCCAATTTGTGGACACTTTGTTTAACGGCGGCAATCAGATGGGGAAGATAAATATAGCCGGAACCTTTATGGCCGAGGCGTTTAACTTTGCCTTCGACGACTCTAATCTTGGTGTCATCGACTCGGTAGCGCACCGCTCCCCCCTTGGCCATCGCCTCTGCCGAACCCATTCCCCGGTATATTTTGACCAAATGACCCGCTTCTTCGTCGAACTCCGGTTCGCCCGGCGATTCTTCCAGGCCTGCGAGCAGTCCGCCCATCATGACCGTGTCTGCCCCCAAAGCCAAGGCTTTGACCACATCGGAAGCCCGTTTGATCCCACCATCAGCAATTAGGGGGATTTTTAACCCGTGTCGTTTATGCCACGCGGTCATGGTTTGGGCACATTCCCAAACCGCCGATGCCTGAGCCCGACCCACCCCGAGTTGCTCCTGAGTAATACACGCTGCTCCCGGACCAATGCCAATCCGCAAACCATCGACAAACGAGGCGGCCTTTGTGAGGATCTCACTGACCATTTTCCCAGAGTCCACATTGCCCAAAATGACTTCTAATTCGGGATAGTTTTTCTTGACGAATTTGGCGATGGTCAGCTGTTCGGCAAACACCACCGAGGCATCAACGATTACCCCGTCAGCGCCGGCTTCGGCTAATAATGGCAGGCGTTTTTTGGCCAGCGACAGACGCGACTCAATCGCCCCCAGAACTTTTAGTTGCTTATTAGCATCTTTGGTGGCCAGCGGATATTTGTCGTTTTTGCGCAGGTCTGAATCGGTCACCAATGCCGCCAGTTTGCCGCCGCGGCCAACAATCGGTAACGTATCCAAATTATTTTGTCGAATCAATCTATTCGCCGCCTGAATGTCATTTTTTGCCAGAACGTCTTTCTGTTTAGCGGTGATCAGCTTCTTCACGGGTGTCATGACCTTGTTTAGGGGCAGCGCCAGCTCGTTTGGTTTTTCAAAATAACGGACATCCCGATGGGTGACCAGGCCGATTAATTTAGTCGCCAGCGTACCATCTTTGGTGATCGGGATGCTGTAAAACCCGTAATGGCTGCCGATCTTCTGAACATCAGCCACGGTATTTTCGGGTCCTAAGACCACCGGATCGGTAATAAACGCCCGTTCGAAGCGTTTCACTTTTTTGATTTCCTCCGCCTGTTCTTCGGGAGTCAGATTGTAATGGATCGCTCCGATCCCGCCCATTAAAGCCAACAAGATCGCCATCTGGTTTTCGGTGACCGTATCCATGGGCGAACTGACAAATGGGATTTTCAGATTGATGTGGCGGGAAAAGGGTGTAGTCAGATCAACAGCATCCCGCTCGATATCGGGCAGATTATCGATCACCAGCAAACAATCGCGGTACCAAAATTCAGAATTACGCAAGTGGGGATGAAGCCGGGACATATTTTATTTTACAACTTATTATTTACAACTTATTGTTGACAGAAGGTCTACTTTTCCCGTACACTGCAATCTCAGAGTGAAGTCTGTGCTGCCCAAACAACATTTTTCCCATCTTATTCGGATGGCCGCCTCGTTTTTTTATTCTTCTACGGAACACTATCGGAATTTGGGACTCCAGTATATGGAGGTTCCGGCCATCGTTGGTATTACCGGAGCCTGTGAGAACGTAGATACTCTTTTTAAGGTCGGAAATCGCCTGGAGTTGCCTTTATTTTTCACCCAGACGGGGCAGCTGGCTCTGGAACAGGCGCTTCAATACGCTCATGGTGTTTATACCACTATTCATAGCGGTCGGGACGAAGAAGATGAAGACGAGCGGCATCTGCGGCAGTTTCTGTTAATGGAGGAGGAGTTTGA
>CAYHON010000039.1:0-5498 GCA_964358425.1 uncultured Candidatus Saccharibacteria bacterium
GTTGGTCGGGATTGTCTCCGTAACGCAATCTCGTTGTTGCCCGAAGCGGCAGAGTCAATTCGCTGGGAAACTGTTCTTTGTTCAAAAATCTGGCGATTTGGGCGTCGTAAAAGGCCGTGTGCCAGAAGGCCTTGGCGGCAAGTTCCTGCCGAAGTTCTTCCGTAACCTCGCCTTTTTGTAAAGCGTCCGCGATACGGGGATAATCCGCGGGATCGACGGCCACCAGTACATTCTTATGATTTTTGGCGGCGGCGCGGACCATCGTCGGTCCGCCGACATCGATATTTTCAATCGCTTCCTCTAGCGAAACATTAGGCTTAGCAATGGTGGCTTCAAAAGGATACAGATTGCAGACAACCAGATCAATTCTCGGGACACCTAATTGTTGGGCTTGTTCCACATGTGAAGGGTTAGTCCGGTCGAACAAAATCCCTGCTTCTGCCTGAAAACTGATTGTTTTCATCCGCCCGTCAAAACTTTCCGGATTTCCGGTAATGTCTTGTATCGGTAAGACGGGGATACCGTCCCCGGCGAGAACACGCGCGGTTCCTCCGGTTGAAATAATTCGATAGCCAAGGCCGGCAAGTGCCCGGGCAAAATCGGCTAGTCCCGTTTTGTCGTAGACACTAAGCAGGGCGTAGCTTCGAGTATTTTCTACTTCCGGAACCGGTAAACCGGCGCGCGCATCCGGCGTTATTTTAGTTGCCATGCTTTTAATATACTATCCCTGGGGATACAGTGCTTTGGCTGCTTCCCTGGCCAAAAATAAAACCGCTTCTTCACCCGGTTTGACATAAACTTCGCGGGGAATGGTTTCAATTGTCGAGAGCGCGATATCTTTTAACAAATCTATCTGAACTTGGTGTTCTGCCAGTAGGGCTCTTTTTTGTAAACTATCGACCGTATCGGTGGGGTTTATGGCAACCAGCGCCCATTTCAAAACCGCGCCTCGATCGTATTGCGGGTGGACACTCTGCGCGATCACCTCGGTATACTGCGGCCGCCTCTGTGTTAATCGATTGAAAATAAGGACGGCGGCATGAACGCGTCTGCCAAACATTCCCTCTCCCCCGAATTCCGGCACAGGGCCAGGATGCTGATTAAATATTCTTCCTTCATAGGCGACGATTACCTCTTCGGAGACTTGAGCCAAAAAGCCGTTTAGGGTCACGACATCTGGTTCATATCGCGATAAAACTTCAAGGAGTGCTTTTCCATACAGTTCGACACCTTCTTTTCCTTTGGGGAAATTCTTCCGCAAAACGATTTCTACCGGGGTTCCGAGTTTTTCAGCCTTAGCGATACCTTCAATGACATCTCGGCTGGCAACGACCACGACCGGTTTCACTAAACCACGTAAGGGTCCGCCTTCCTGACAGGCCATTCCAATTGCTTCCATCGTCGTCCCGCCACCCGAAATGAGCATTGCCAGTCGCGCTTCAGTCTCTCTCATAGATAGTCTTTCCTTTCCGATCAAGGGGCGGATAATGATTTACCATGCAGCCAAGACAAAAACCATCCGATTGTCCTGCTGCTTCAAGCAAACCCTTATCGCTCAAGAAGGCCAGGGAATCGGCGCCGATTTCCTGTCGAATTCCCTCTATGTTTCCCTGGTGTCGTGCGGCTGCCAGCTCTGAATTTTCGCGTGTATTCACTCCCAAATAACAACTTTTATCAATCGGCGGACAAAGTACCCGGACGTGTACGCCTTTAACGCCGAATTCTTCTTTCAGCAGTTTAATCACACCACTCGTAATATTAGCACGGACGATCGAATCATCAATTATAACCACGCGGAGACCCTGTAAAAAATTTTTATGTAAATAGAAATGACCAAGAACCTGTCTCCCGATATCACTAATGTCGGGGTTCATAAAGGTGCGTGGGTCATCCTGGGGATTTCTATCCGTAATTGCCTGAAGATAAGGAATCCCCAGAGCTTGAGCATAACTTCTTCCACCGGCGATTCCGGTTCCGGGTATCCCGATGGCGATGTCCACATCGGCCCCGCCCAGCGGGGCTTCTCTGGCCAATATGTCGCCGCATTTTTTTCTGAATTCACTTATTTCCGGTGAAATATTTATTTCTAAATCAGTTGTCCGGGAAGAATGTATCGCGCTTCGCCCATCACTGACATAGATATTTTCAAAAATGCAAGTAGCATGTGAGGTAATTACTCCATCTGATTCCTGTAATTTCTTGAGGCCCTTTTTTGATATTTTTATGACAGAACCGGGCAGGACTTCAAAAAACACACTTACCCCCATGGCTTTTAGGGCTGACGTTTCAGACGCGGCAATCCAAATATCCCGGTTGCTGATGGCATCTTTCTTTTGGCCGTATCCCAGCGGCCGCACACCATATTTATCTCTCATTAGATATAAACCTTCGGGTGTGGCTACGATCACGCTCCATGCGCCCCTTTTTTTCTTTTGCATGTTTTTTATCCGGTCGTCCCATGAGGCTTCGGTAGATTCTGCAAGTTGATTGGCAAATATTTGAGTATCACTTGCCCCACCTCCGGAAAGCCCTTCTTCATCAGAAAACTGGCCATTGTGTATGACCGCGAACGTTTCCCCCGTTATTGCGTGTTGAGCAATGATTGGTTGTATATTTTCTACTCTTGTTGCGCCGGCAGTGCCATAGCGTGTTTCATACAGCCACATTTTTGCTTTGATATCTTTGTATCCGGCGACGACATCGGCGTTAAAAACATCACTAATCATACCTTCTCCCTTGAACTGAAACGTCACACCAGCGCCAGTGACACAATAAAATCCCGCCCCATCATATCCCCGCGTCTGCAGTTGATAAAGACCAGCCAGACCGGTAATAAAAAATGGCGTGTCCTCCTCACAAAATGCCGCCACAATGCCACAGTGATCCTGAATGGGTTCCCGCTCAACTCTTTCCATAACCTACGATTTCGCTCATATTCTCAACCCCTTCTTTTTCCATCCAATCAACCAAATCTCTGTTGATCCGACCCGGGAGAGTCGTTCCCTCTTCACGGATAGCCGTAACTATCTGAACAATTTTTGCTCCTGCTCGAATTTTTTCCAGCATCGTTTTGACATCTTTTACACCGCCAACACCCACAATTTCCATTTGACCACCCGTTTCTCGATAAATATGAGCAATTTTTTCTGTTGCCATTCTTCGAAACTCCGGGTTATCGCCGCTTAAACCTCCCGGTTCATCGCGCCACTTTTCACCATATTGCGCTTTCAAATCCGCCCTGATGGTTGTATTTGTGGCAATGATCCCGGTTAGGCCATTATCGGCAATAACCTCAATGACATCATTTACCGCTTCGTTGGTTAAATCGGGTGCAATTTTAACAAAGGTGGGTTTTCTACCACCCATTTCATCCATGGCTCCATTTACAGCCTGGACAATATCGGTTAGGGGAGCTTTATCTTGAAGCTCTCGTAACCCTGGAGTATTGGGAGAGGAGACATCGATGACAAAGTAAGCTGCATCGTAGTAAAGCCTTTTGGCTACTACTGCATACGCTTGGGGGGCGTCCTTTGGTTCAACATCTTTATTCTTTCCCAAACTGATCCCAATAGGAATACCACTTTCTCGATACCTCTCAAGATTCTTGGCAACAGTCTCCATTCCCGGACTGTTAAAACCTAGTCTGTTAAGAACCACACCTGGAGCCAGGACAAACTGTCTGGGTTTAGGATTACCTTCCTGAGGATAAGCGAGCACAGACCCGACTTCTATTCCGGAGAAACCTAAGGTATAAAGACTCCTTACCGCTTTACCGGCTTTATCCCAACCTGCGCCAACAACCAAAGGATTATCAAACTCAACACCACCCAACACAACTCTCAATCGTTCGTGGGTAAAACGCTCTCTTTGATAAGCAAACTGTTCCAGGAGTTTAAGTGTGAATGGGGTGGCTTCGGCGAGGTGGAGAGCGTTTCGGGCCCTGTCATGCCAAGTTTCTGAGTCTCGTCTATCCAAAAAGGGAGTGATTATATCTTTGTATATCTCTTTTGACATCAGGTACATTTTATCTTAAGGACTGCTACCCCAAGAAATCTGTTCAAAGCATCAAGTCTGTCGATTGTGTCCCGATACCTCTCTTGGCTTAATTTTCCAACCCTGGCGTAAAAATCTAACATTTGCCCCATTGTTAATGCGGAATGGAGATCAAATCCCCCAGACGCTAGCTGCTCTTTGCCTCCTTGTGTTCTGTCAACCAAAACCACAATGTCCCTTACTGCTATACCCTGACTTGTAAGAACTTCAGCAGCTTCTAATTTAGAATCTGCCCTGGTTATTAGGTCGTCAATCAGGACGGCGGTTTTCCCTCTGTCTGAATCTAACATGCCGTCTATTTTTGCTCCGGTGCCATGCGCCTTTGCGTCGATGCGAGGAGTTACCATCCCAACTCCCAGTCGGTCTGAAAGAGAGGAAACAAGCGGCGTCGCGGCGGTAGGAATATCAGCCAATAAATCAAACCGTAAGGGTCGAACCAGTTCTTGATAGGCATCTACCGCTGCCACCTTAGCTTCGGGAAATCTTCGAAGAACTCTCAGGTCAATATAGACAGGAGAAAGTGGGGCTTCTGGATTTCTATCGTGTAATTTCAATCGAAAATCGCCAAACCTAATCGCTCCAATATCAAAAAGTTGTGCCGACAACCTCTCTTGCGCATTTGTTAATCCTTCTGGGGGCGAGGGTTCGCCTTTTTTGGCTTCGATTGTCATAAATTTATCTGAATTTGTTAATTTCTCCTCTTAATTGCGCCGCGGCTTGTCTGGCCGCCAGGGCAAAATCTGCACCTTTTGAGGCAAAAATGATTCCTCTGGAGGAATTTATGATCATGCCCCAAGCGCGACTGTCTTTACCGGCGTTTACGATAGCCTCTACTTCGCCCCCTTGGGCGCCAATACCGGGAATGAGGATGGGCATATCACCCACAATTCCTCTAATTTCCGCTAGTTCTTCGGGGTAAGTCGCGCCAACGACGACGGCACAATTACCGTTTGCATTCCACGATCGAGCTACTTGCCTAGCGATAACACAATATAAGGGCTCTTGAGCTGGTCCGACTAGTAAATCTTGAAACTCGTCAGCGCCCGGATTTGAAGTTCTTGCCAAAATGATTATCCCCTTATCTTTACGGTCCAAGAAGGGCTTCATGGCTTCTCGACCAAGATATGGGTGGACGGTGATAGCGTCTACGCCTAGCCGGTCAAAAGCAGCCTGAACATAACCATTGTTTGTATAGCCGATATCGGCGCGTTTAGCATCAAGAATAACAGGAATGTCGGGATAGCTGGCTTTAATATGCCTCACGATCCTTGCTAACGCCCTTAGTCCTTGCTCACCTTGCGCCTCATAAAACGCCACATTGGGTTTATAAGCACAGACTAAATCGTAGGTTGCATCTACAATTTCCTGAATGAATCCAACCATCACATCTTCAATTGAAAACGCCCCCTTTAGCGTTTGGGGGATTTGAGCAAAGTCTGGGTCAA
>CAYHON010000040.1:0-3386 GCA_964358425.1 uncultured Candidatus Saccharibacteria bacterium
GCAGGGTTTATTGTTAATAAGCGGGTAAGGGGAATCGGCTACAAATAAATTTCCTGACGGAAATTTTTCGCAGCCCGCCCCTCGCGGCGCTCGCCTTTTGCCTTCAGCAAAAACTCGCGCATCGCTACGGTCTTCGACTCCCCTATTATACTACTTGGTCCAAAATAAAACACCCCCGCCGATGACGGGGATATTTTATTTTCGACAAGCGGGTAAGGGGAATCGAACCCCTGGCGCCAGTTTGGAAAACTGGGGTATTACCACTATACGATACCCGCGATTTTTGTTTATCCTAAAGCATTTTCAGTTTTAAATCAATAATTTTCCGGACTGATTCGTCTAGCCGTGTTTCGGTTATTTTTCCATCCCCTACTGCCTTCTTAATCGCGTTTACCATCGCGGGGATTTTTTCGGGATGCAAAGTAATCATCAGCATATCGTTGCCGGCCAGTATTGCTTCCACCGCTACGGCTCCGATATCTTTTTTCCCCAAAGCGGAGGCCATCTCCAAATCGTCTGTGATTATGATCCCGTTGTAGTTTAATTCGCCCCGCAGGATACCCGTTATTATTTTCTCCGAAAGCGTGGCCGGCTTGTCCTCTGCTCCGGCCATCGCCACATGCGCGGTCATAATCGCCTCGGGATAAGAAGTATCAATTATATTTTTAAAAATATCGTAAGTTATTTTTATATTTTTCTCGGTATTGGTGATTTTTTGTGATTTATGCGGATCGGAAACTGCATTGCCGTGTCCGGGAAAATGCTTGGCGACCGGAACGAGACCGCTTTTTTGATATCCCTGTACCATAGCGCCTCCCAGGATTTTAATTTTATCGGGCGTGGTTTTGAACGAGCGGGCGTATAAATAGGATTTGGAGCTGGTGACATAATCCAGCAAGGGAGAAAATATCATATTGAAACCGAGGCTTTTCAGCTCTTTTCCCCGAGCTATCGCTACTCTCTCCGCCTCAATGGCTGTTTTGATTTTGCTTTGCGCGGATAGTTCTTTCAGGTATTTTATCCGTATTACCTGTCCCCCTTCCTGATCTATGGCGGTAAATAGGGGTAAAGATTGATATTGCCGGGCCAGTTTTTGCATCTCCCATACCAGAGACTTGGTTTGTTTGGCATTGCCGATATTTCTTTCCAGGAAATTAAAACCGCCGATATAGTATTGGGAAATGAGATTTTTAGTCTCGTTATTGAGTTTTGTCCCGTTAAACCCCCCTATAATCAGCTGGCCGATTTTTTGGTCCAAAGTGAGTTTGGCCAGTATTTCTTCGGCTTTATTGCCGTTTGACTGGGTGGCGACTTGAGAAATAACAGATTTATTTGAAAAAGATAAATAAAAAACAGATACCGCCAGGATAATTATTGGTATGAGTTTAATCCCCTTTTTCATTGATCAGTTAAACTTTATCAAGTAGTGGTCGCAAAGGATAATCTTGCGTTCCCGGGGGTTTTTCTATTTTTTATTTCTTGGCCACTGATTTCACCAGACAGATCTCGCAATCTTTTTTCAGCTATTTCCACATATTTTTTATTTGAATCTATGCCTATATATCTTATTCCAAGTTTTTTGGCGGCTACCGCAGTTGTGCCGCTACCCACGAAAGGATCCAAGACAACACCGTCTTTGGAAAAAACGGATAAGCGGATTAAATGCTCGCATAAAGATAAGGGTTTGACCGTCTGATGGGAGTTGTATTCTTTTTTTTCTTTTTTGGAGGGTTTAGATATTAAAAACGCGCGATCGTAAAGAGGATTTATATTGTCTGATGTTAATACATTGGCCGGATACATATTATCACCAATTTTTACGTTTGTATTAAACATGCCTACCTCGTGCTTGAGCATATTGTTTAAATAAGTTTGGTCGGTAGGTTTTTGCGCCATTGCGATTGGTTCAAAACAAGATTTTATTTGCGGAGTTTTCCAGCCATTCAGTTTTTCCTTGATTTGCTCTTTTGCTTTTTCATCTATGTTCATTTTTTTGATAAAATGGTCAACACTCATTGCTTTGGCCTGATTTTGGGTATAAAGCCACATAAAAGTATCTCTTATTTCAAACCCGGCGTCATCTATGGCTGATGCCATTCGGTGGTAAAGCCGAGGACTGGAAAACGAAAAGAAAAACCCTCCCGGTTTTAAAACCCTAAAAATTTCCTTTGAAATATCTAAATACCACGTATAAAATCTTTTTCCCTGCTCTCTGTCAAACTTCATTCCAGCAGGTAGAGATTTTATCGTGTATTGATTGTTTTGGCTAGATACTTTCTCGTGGTTCCAGTTATTGTCAAGTTTATCTAAAAAGTATGGTGGATCGGTTAAAACGACGTCAATAGACTTTGCTTCAATTTGAGGAAGTAATTCTAATGTATCCGCACAGATAATTTTATTTATGAATTTATTATTTTTCATAAATTACTTTTTGAATTAGGATTTTTCCCATTAAATTCGTTGTATAAAATCTTGTAAATTTTTTGTCTTACGTCTTTATCAAAATTTCTAACGAAATTTGCGTCTGCCAATTTTATAACTCTTCCTTTGTCATCATAAACCCACCTGTTTCTATCGCCTCTGTTACATTTTTGACATTGCGGAATTATATTTCCGGCAATAAGCGGCTTATTTGGGTCCATATGCGCTTTTTGTAAAATTGTTTTCGTCGCTGGCCAATGAAAATGGGGTTTTCCTTCCTGTGAGCCGCAAGTGGCGCAACGAAAATTATATTTTTCTTTTATCTCGTCCCAGTTGTCGGTTTCTGAAATTCTATGCCCCTTTTTAAAACCCGGATACGGTTGTTCTAACGTATAAAGCTGATATGATCCCCTTTCTATTTTTAAAACAATATTATCGCGTCCCCCGGCGACTATCCACCACCCAGCCTGCGCGCCCAAATGTCTTGCCTGTTGAACGTCGTTTGTATTCGGATAATAACTCCTAACAAATTTTGTTAGTTCTTCTTTACTAACTTTTCGAGTATTCGGATAATCATAGGCGAGATAAACCAAGACGAGAGCATCTTTTGTAAATTTACTCTTTGAAGCATAAAGTTTTGGTAATTTTACCCCAGATTTTTTGAGATACTTTTTGTGGTACTCACAAATAGTTTTGTAAATACTATCCACCGATTTTTTATTTAAAATAAGACTGTCTAACATAGTTTTTTTATTGATTTTGTATAAATCGAGCACCACGCCTGCTGGCTTTGGCATTTCCTCGCCTCCGCTCGTCAACTGCGGGTCATCCCTCTTTCATTTCGTTCAATCGGGCACCACGCCTGCTGGCTTTGGCATTTCGTCGCCTTCGCGACTCAACTGCGGGTCACCCCTCTTTCACTTCGTTCAATCGGGCTGCCGGGAATCGAACCCGGGCTAAAACGT
>CAYHON010000040.1:3486-5358 GCA_964358425.1 uncultured Candidatus Saccharibacteria bacterium
CCCTCTTTCACTTCGTTCAATCGGGCTGCCGGGAATCGAACCCGGGCTAAAACGTCCCAAACGTCTCGTGCAACCATTACACTACAGCCCGCTATTTAAAATGTGAAACTTATGAAACGAAACACATGAAACATATACTCCTAATACCTCTTCTCCCATATCGCATTTTCAAAATGATTTATTTCGGACTTGTTAGACATCGGATTTAAGATAACCGATAAGATATCTATTTGCCATTCTTGATCTATCGGATATTTCTTTTCCAACAGATATACTTCGCATATCTTTCTTAATTTTCTGGATTTTTTGTGGTTTACTCTTTGCTCCGGCAGATAATCTCTGGTTTGCCATATATCCGATGTTTTTACTTCAAAAAAAGTTATGGAGCCGTCTTTCTTTCCAACTATATCTATTTCTCCATATGGCTTTAAATAGTTCTTATCTAGAATACGATATCCTTTATCGGTAAGATACTTTTCAGCTATCTTTTCTCCGATATCACCAAATTTTCTTTTTGGAGAGGGCATTGTGGATAAAACTTATGTTTGTAAAACGGGAAACATGGTAAAATGTTTATCAGATAAACTAAATAATGTGTAAAACATGAAACTTTCTACCGAACATAAATTTTATGGGGTTGAACCAGAAATTTTGAGTAAGGATTTTATTGCTGGATTAATTGTTGGTGAGGGTACTTTTTATTGGACTAAAAATGGTAGTCACAAAATTCCAGTTTTTGCACTTCGTATGCATATTAGGGATTTTGATCTTATACTTAACTTTAAGTATTCCTTAGGAGTGAAAGAGAAAGTTTACGAATACAATCATAATAGGAGACATTACGCTTTCCTAATTTTAAGAAGTTTTGAAAGTTTAAAAAAACTAATAGAAGATATCTATCCAAGACTGTCTGGATATAAAAAACAACAATTTATTTCCTGGTTCAATCAATTTAAAGATCCAGAACTGGAAGCTAGATACAGCACTATATACAATATTTTTAAATATAAATTTCCGGAGTTGTATCAATAGTTATCCACATAACCACACATAGGACACAGGTTATCCCCATATGTCCTATTATAAAGGACAGATATAAGTCCTTTAGATTTTAAAACTTGCCACCGGATAGCTATAATGCTAGCATAAATCCACTTTATATTCTAGGTAAAAGTATGATCCTTAACATCTAGGAGGTTGCATGGCCGTAGAAGGATGCAGACCAGCGAGAATTGTCATTGTAAGACACGGGGAGTCACAATGGAATACTCAGGGAAGCAGGCGAGACATAAAAATTAAGGATGTTCCAGAAGCTCTAAGGGGAATACCAGACCACAAGACTCTTTTGACCAAGATTGGGGAAAAGCAAGCCGAGATAACAGGACAGCGCTTAGCAGGGGATTTTGGCGAGTTTCACCGTATATTTCATAGCGATTATGCTAGGGCCATACAGACGGCTAAAAGAATCATAGGTCAATTTCCCGCAGAAGTGCGCTCGCGTATGGTTGACGGGATGCGAGAAAGTTTGGCCATTGCGGAGCAAAACTTTGGGGATTTGGATTTGGGGATTATAGACCCCGACGAGCATGAAGTGCTGAACAAAAAATTTTGTAAATTACGGGCTAGGGTAGGTAAATTCAGGGCTCGGCCTCCAAACGGAGATAGCTGGGCGGATATATGCCTGCAACTGGAAGCATTTAAAATGCAGGAATTATATAGGCCTGACAGGCACGGACAAAACATTCTCATAGTTACCCATTCGGTTACCATGCAATGTTTTAGATATGCTTTTGAGCATATACACGGTGACCACCTGGTACATATGTACGAACTGGAAAAACCGGCAAATTGCGGTGTGTCAACGTATGAGTA
>CAYHON010000041.1:0-5096 GCA_964358425.1 uncultured Candidatus Saccharibacteria bacterium
CTCTCGGTCACGCAGGCCGAAAGAAGCCGGCCGGTAAGAGCGAGACCCCATGAAAAAACAATGGCTGGTGCCATCAGTTGCTCGGGTATGTGTCCCCCGCACCTATCTTCGTCAATCATAGCCATAGCAACGAGACAGTCGTTCTCGTCTTGATCCCTGAAATGGACCGCTTTTTTCAAAAGCAAAAAAGGAGTTCTATCGGGCAAAACACTTTCTATCCCGTCCTTAGAAAACACCTCCAGAATATCTCTTGCGCGAAGAGTTTCGCATAAAGCCGCACAACCACGAATTTCCAAAAAATTATCAATGTCATCGTATGGATTCATTGCCCCTCCGTTCGAAAAGATGTTTTATTTTATTGTCAAAGCTTAAAAAGCCAATTTGCTCCTAAAACAATAGCTTATTTATTCTAAGATGTCCAGTGGAATAATTTTGGACCTGAGGAGAATCGAACTCCCGCCACCCGGATGCAAACCGGGTGCTCTACCACTAAGCTACAGGCCCACCTCTGCAGTCGAGGATTCTCGACTTCTTTAATCTATTTTTCAATGAAAGTCGGGACAAACCGGACGCTGCTTTGCTAAGAAGAGTTGCGGGTTTATTTATACACGTCTTTTCGGTGTTTTACTCGAAGCAAAACTATAACCTTTCCTTCGGCGAATTTAAAAATAACTCTGTAATCTTTACTAAGACGAAAAGAATAAAAACCGACCAGCTTCCCGGTCAGCGGTTTGGTACGGAGTTTTGGATGGAACGGTTCTTTAGAAAAAATTTCTAGGCACTTTTGCAGTTGAACTTTTGTTCTTTTTTCTATCTTTTTCGCCGAAATTAAGAAACTATTTCCAAAGACAAGTATATACATCTAAGAGATGAGTTTTGAAAATGTTTTCGCTTGATATTTCAAGTGTGTTTTTTCTTCGGCGGCGCGGAGAATTTCCTTGACAAAATCCGGGCGATACTCTCCCTCGAAGTCTTTGATATCTTCCAAAATAGGAGTGATAAATTCTTTTATCAACTCTTTTTTAATTTCTCTTTTCAGTTTTAAATAAGTTGCTATAGTCATTATTTTAATAATAACATGTCTGACTCAATTAAACAAGTGTCCGCCCAGTTGGGATCGAACCAACGACCTTCTCCTTTCCGCCGGAGGCGGATCAGCCTCTGGCTGAAAAAGGGAATTGCTTATTTTTTACAAATCTCCCCTCTCCGCCCAGTTGGGATCGAACCAACGACCTTCTCCTTAAAAGGGAGCTGCTCTACCAGCTGAGCTATGGGCGGAGAGGAGGGATTTGTTATTTTAAAATTTCGTCGAGAAATTTTCTACCAACACCTGACTTTAAAAAATTCTCTCTTTGCCTTGCCTCCTTACTACTGGCCAATTCTTCTTTATAGACCAGTATATATGGTCTGTTTCTGTTAGTGAATCTGTTGGCTCCATAATTATGTTTTTCCAACCTTTCTTCCGGAGTTGTTTTTGTACTTCCTACATATCTTTTTCCGTTTTTCAAGCTTTTTAGCACGTATATAAAAGCCATAAATTATTATATTGACCTTCTCCTTTCCGCTGGAGGCGGATCAGCCTCTGGCTGAAAAAGGGAGCTGCGGCATTTACCCCGTATAGAGCTTTGCTCTTGTACGGGGCCAATTGAGCTATGGGCGGATAATTTCTATATAATAAGCTAAAAACCTTGTTTTAGCAAGGTTTTTAGCTTATACCCAAACTTTTCACTTTAAACTTTGAACTTTTAACTTCTGGTTACCCCTCCCTTCTCTCCATCCTCCGCACAATCACCACTATCGCAATCGGCACTATTACCCACCACAGATTATAATCCGGCCCCGCCAAAAAACGGCGGACAGCGGGACTAAGCGTATCCATTTTTTCCGGCGGCAAAAATCCCAAAATAATATGCGCCAAGAGTCCCGCCTGCAGGACACTAAATAAAAATACTTGCCACCACGACCCCAGAGAAAACCGGCTGTTTTTTCTCGTGCCCAATAAAAAGGCCAGCAGTAAAAGCAAAATCACAAAAACTCCCGCCTTGGCTTCCCACTCCTTTACCCCCAGAGAAACCAAAAATCCGGTAATTTTTTGCATTGGCAAGACCGCAAAAACCGCCAGAGCCACATAGGTATATATAATGATAGCCGCCAGCCTCCGATGACCCCGATAAAGCCCGTAGAAAAATAGCACGGCAAACAAAACGAGAGGCAGTATCATCTCCCAGCTGGGGTTGGTTAGATATTGTTGGACGTTTTTCATTCGTAAATATCTTTTCTATGACCGATTTTGAAAAAAACCGCAGTCTTTTCCGCAAAATAAAAAAGTGCCCTATATCGGCGCGTAATTCTAAAGGAATACACTCCTGAAAATTCCTTTACTCTCTTGGTGTGCAACCTAACATCAAGCCAGTTTTCAGTAAAAATTTCTTTCTGTTTAGCAAAAATATCTGCGATACTTTTAGGCAACCCTCTTAGATCCTTTAAGAAGTCCTCCGTCTCTATTGCTATCATTTTACTTGGCTGAATTATAAAGACGAGTGGCCTTACTTAAAGCTCTTTTTATATCCTCGGCATTTTCATATTCCTTTATGCTTTCTTCCGGGATAAGCAACAAAAACTTCCTCAAATTTCTATTAATTTCCTTGAGTTCTTTAAAAAGAGACTCTACTATTTTTTTTTCTTTAATAGCCATGCTTTTAGTCTATTACTATTGTCTAACGGGGTCAATATTTGCTAAGGCGTGGTACTCGTAGCCGTACTGGTGCCGGTTGTCGTGTCTATCGGCGGAGTTGCGGGAGATGGTGCAGACACGCTCCCGTCAGGCAATCCCCGACGGCGACCACCAGCGCGTGATTGGCCGACTTCACGCACATCGGCTCGCCGGTGACAGAGTCATAACCGGACTTTTAAACTTGCTTATTTATCCATATTCTCCGGCATAAATTTTTTCCACGATCTTTCCAGATTGAGCATCTTCCGGCGGACGAAAGTATATTTTTTAATCAAGTCTTCAAAAAATTCATGTTTAATTTTAGTATCGCAGATGTCGCGAAATTGCTCAATATAGACAATCGCTTTGTTGCAATTGAACATAGCTTTTTCCAGAGCCGCGATACCGGCCGTATGATCTCCGAATCTCTGCGAATGAGCTTCCGCGATGAGGTGAGGAATCCCGAGAATACAAGGGAGCATATTTTTTAAAATCAATTCATCAATAAGATTCCCTGTGCCGATAATTGATACGCCGCTCCCGATATTGTCCGAAGTTGATAGCGGGCTACTTTTATCCTTTTGTCCCTTTAGTGACTTACTATAAAAATCTCGGTCAATATCGGCACCGACACTTAAAAACTCCTTTACTTTTTTGGCAAGCAACACCGACGTCTCCAGTGTTTTCTGGTACACTTCCAAATCCTGAAAACTTTTTAGCGGCTTTTTGGGATAGAAGTTGGTTTGTTTTTTAAAATACATAGTTTGAGGGTTTATTTGGTCTAAGAGAATCAACTCGGTTTTGCGACTCATTGATTCGGTACACGCCTTCTTTGGTTTTTATATTTTTTCTTCGGCTCTTTCTCTTATAAACCGCGTGCAGAGGGAAAAACTCAAAATAATCCTTTTCATCAAACCAGGCACATTTAAAATCATACATCCGCAGGCCCGTTAGCCGCGATAAAGCCATCGCGTACATCGTCAACTGTTCAATAGGTTTTTCCTTAGCCGCGCGGGGCGCGTAGTCTAAAATATGGATTTGCCCGTTGCGGACTTGCAATAAATCAATATGGCCTGTAATGAGACGCGGTAAATCTTTTTCTTCCATTTTTTCCATTGATTCTCCGCGCAATTTTTTATACACCTCAAAACCGAGCTGGGTTTGCATATGCGCCAGGTCTTCTTGTTTCAGATAGACCGGCACTTCGGCCGCGATCGTAACCGTGTCATTGGCCAGCATAAAATTCTGCAGAGCGTTATGCCGGTCTTTGTTTTGCTTCACGGCTTGCAGGACAAAAGCGGTCAGGCGATTGGCGTAATTGGTTTTGGAACGCACAATCATCCCTTCTTTGCTGAACTTAAGCGGAGCTTCGGAGGCGCGTAGTCCCTCTTCAAAAAGCTGGTGCGGACACTCGCTTGGCACAAGAGATAGGTATTCAATAAGCGGTCCGAAACGAGCATGTTTTATATCCTCGCGGATAATAAGGTTGGCTTTAGCTCTATGAAAACGATAACGATACAGCTGGCGATGAGCCAGTGTAGCCGTAATGATGGTGTTTGTCGGAGAAAACATTTTGACCGCATACGGACGATAACGATGATAGCGGCAGAGGTCTTTGTATTCCTCCACCCAGT
The DNA here is from genome assembly GCA_964358425.1 of uncultured Candidatus Saccharibacteria bacterium. Lineage (GTDB taxonomy): Bacteria > Patescibacteriota > Minisyncoccia > Sungbacterales > HO2-52-23 > CAYHON01. Next base: position 4,348 of record CAYHON010000041.1, read on the forward strand.
TGGCCAAAGAAGACGGCTGAATTTCAAACCCCATTTTTTCTTTCACTATCCGACAACTTTTTCCCAAAGAAAAGCCGAGGTTATAGTAATTCAGCCCGCCTATGATGGCCTCGGCCGGATACTGTTTGCCTTTGATTATTCTTGGAGTAAATGTTTTGAGACACGAACAGCATAAATATAATTGCACCCTCTCAAGTTTATTGTAACGCAAACCGCGCTTGACGGTATTGGCAGATTGACAATAGCCACACAACATTTGACTAATAATCATTTAATATATAAATATTGTCTATATCACGAAGTTTATATGCCACAATCTCACGAGTTCTGGAAATTTAGCGCACCCGCCCAGAAATCGTGATATGGAATTTTAGACAAATTAAGATCCTTCACGGAGTTTATCCTGAGCATTTTGGAAGGGTTCAGGATGACCAACTACGTTGTCATTCTGAGCGAAGCGCCTGCCTGCGGTAGGCAGGAAGAATCTCTTACGGCATCGTGCTCGTAGCCGTACTGGTGGCTGTTGTTGAGTCTATCACTGGAGTAGTACTTGCCGTATTATTCCCCGAGCTTGTCGAGGGGTCTGGCGTAGGCGAAGAATCTGATAGAACCGCCTGTGTCGCCACACAAACCCCTGCGGTTGAAGCAAGCGCGCCTCCGATGCCTACCTTGATACAATAAGGGTTTCCTTGCGGGTCATACAACGTAATCCCATTGGGTTTTACGGACGACCCTACCTCCAGATTATT
>CAYHON010000042.1:0-4688 GCA_964358425.1 uncultured Candidatus Saccharibacteria bacterium
ATTTTTACACTTCATCAAGCACCGGATTTATTGTTGTCATGAAACGACAATAGTCATGCTTAATAGGAATGTCTGGCTAATTAAATCATTATCTTCTGCGGTCAAGGGCTCAAGCATCAAGCTGAAAGTATCTCTATTCCATTGATATCTATATTTATTCTACTCAATCATTTGTGCAACCGCATAAACTGTGGCAACTGGCATAATCCTTGCCACTTTTTACTCAACATTTACTCGAAGCATTGATCAGGTGGTATTAACAAATGGAAGAAAGACGCAAACTTGAACGTTCACTCTGTTATCTCGATGTTATTGATGAGGTAACGGGCAAATTAGTTGGCAATGCAAATGATATCAATCTTGGTGGACTCATGCTCATCAGTAAGGATGAGATACCATTGCAGACAGATATTCCGGTTTGTGTGGATATCCCGAATAATGATGTAAGAATCCAGCTTGTAATCAATGGCGTCTGGAACCAGATCAACAGGAACCCTGATTTTTACAATACCGGATGCCGGATAGTAAGTGCTTCAACAGAGTCCATAAATGCAATGATCTCATTTTATGAGACCCTTAAGAAAAGGACCAGGAACGCTTATAAATTTATGTGCCATTCAGCCTCTGCGTAGTAACCTGATTTTCAAATAGTTCAATCATCAGAAAACCAGACACCCCTATTTAGGACGCGATGTTATCGTATTGTTCCTTTAACATCAGGGCTGTAATTTGATCAAGCGATGAACGCAGTCAAAATCCCTCCTATGAGAAATCATTTGCTACCAGAATTTCTATTCCTTTCGGGGATAAATAAAATGATGATGGTGTCATCCCGACAATATATCTGAATGTACGACAAAAATGTGCCGCATCAACAAATCCGGCCTCTATTGAGGCATCTGTTAGTGTCTTTTTCAAGCCTATTAATTTTGCATATTGCTTAATTCTTAACCACATGCGGTAACGTGCAATAGGTATATTGGTCTGTTGCTTAAAAAGGTGTTCAAGCCGACTGGGTGAAAGATTTATATGCTTTGCAAAGTCCCGGATGGGATTATTTTGTTCCGGGGCTTGTTTAATCAGGGATGTGACAGTATGAATACGTTTATCGAGAGAATGATTTATATAGTCTGTATAGCTGGTATGTCCTGGATTAAAAATGGAACAAAGGAAATGCCATGCAGTATCGATATCAGGACGATGATTGTATAAATTAATAAAGGAATCAATTGCCTTTTCTTCGTTATTAAATTGGACGAAATAATCACCTTTATCAAATTGCATTTTCCCCTTGATTAGGCTGCAGATGCGTAGCGTCGGTTCCATAAAAAAATAAACCATCACATCATCGTTGAATATTGATTGATGGGGACAATTCGCGGGCCATAACACACTCCTGAGTTTTTTCCAGGATTTCCCTTCATCAAGGGTGACATTGAATGGATGTTCAAGATTTATGCTGAACGTATCTACGGCGATGCTGTGGTGTTTGTTGGGCGGGAGTTGACCAATATATAAAACTAAATCATGCCATATATAAATGACAGAAGGTAATTGTTTATTTAAGTGCTTTCCATATTTTATAGATACCATATCGGTTCCTTCCATCTGGTTTTCTCATACATTGATAGTATTACAGATAAAGGACATTGACCATCTTGATAGTATTTAATGGTTGGATTTGTTTAGATTAATTATAAATACATTATTATTTTCTTGGCAAAATAGTAGCAGTTTTATACAAGCCATACACAAGACTGATCTGATATCCTTCTTTATAGTCAAATGATTATAGATTTTATTGTTATTAATTGGGTTGTAAATAAAAAACTTATCCAGTAGTTAGAATGGCAGTCCTCTTAGGAAGTGACAATTATAGGGATATTTTTCCACCACATGGTTGAATAATACGGTGGATGGCCAAGTGTAGGGAAACGATAAGGCACATGGATGCAAGTTACTTGAGGACTGCCATTCTAACTACTGTACAGGTGATCGGAAAGACGAGTTATAGTCAAATGTATAATACAATCGCTTATACAATGCAGATAATACTCATATATTCTTGAAATTCTTCCGTTATTGCTCCAATGCGGCATTGATTGCATCACTAACGTGATCAAGCCAGATGAATTCAAGTTGTTCCCTGACGCTTTCAGGGATGTCGTCGTAATCACGCTGGTTGCGCTTGGGTAACAAAACGGTCTTTATACCTGCACGCGCAGCCGCCACGATCTTTTCCTTGATACCGCCCACAGGAAGAACGAGACCGCGCAGACTAATCTCGCCTGTCATGGCAATGTCACTCCTGATCGTTTTATCCGCAAACAGAGACACCAGCGAGGTGAAAATGGCAACACCGGCACTTGGCCCGTCTTTGGGGATTGCACCTGCCGGGATATGGATATGAATATCATTCTTTTCAAACACCTCATGGTGAATCCCCAGTCCTTCAGCCCTGGATTTAACCAGGCTCAATGCGGCCTGGGCACTTTCCTTCATAACATCTCCGAGCTGTCCTGTAAGAATCAGTTTGCCCGCACCCGGGATCCGTGATGATTCGATAAACAGGATGTCTCCTCCGGTCGGTGTCCAGGCAAGGCCGGTTGCCACGCCGGGGATGCTGGTGCGCATGGCAACTTCACTCTCATATTTCACGGCACCGAGAATGTCATGTAAATCATCTTTCCCAATCGTGACGGATTTGTCCATCCCTTCGGCTACTTTGACCGCTACGTGCCGGTACACAGCACCTATTTCCCGTTCCAGATTTCGACACCCTGCCTCACGCGTATAGTCATGGATAATACTGCGTAACGCCTCTTCACCGAGTTTTACCTGTCCTTCATTCAGGCCACTTTGATAAAGCTGACGTTTTATCAGATAACGTGTGGCAATCTCGAATTTCTCATCTTCTGTATACCCCGACAGTTCAATGATTTCCATGCGATCACGGAGAGGACCGGGGATTGTATCCAGAATGTTGGCAGTACCAATAAACATTACCTTGCTGAGATCAAACGGTAATCCCAGATAATTGTCCTGGAATGAATAATTCTGTTCCGGATCCAGCACCTCAAGTAATGCAGATGACGGGTCACCATGAAAACTTGAGCTGAGTTTATCCATCTCATCCAGCATGAAAACCGGATTGCGTGTACCTGCCTTGCGTATACTCTGGATAATCTTGCCAGGCAGTGCGCCAATATAAGTACGCCGATGACCCCTGATCTCGGCTTCATCATGTACGCCACCAAGACTGGCACGTATAAACTCAAGCCCGATAGCGCGTGAGATGCTCTGACCAAGCGAAGTTTTACCAACACCCGGCGGTCCCACAAAACACAGGATAGGGCTTTTACCTTCAGGGTTAAGTTTCCGTACCGCAAGGTATTCAAGTATTCGTTTTTTGATTTTATCCAGGCCATAATGATCTTCATTGAGGATTTTACGGGCACCATTAATATCGATTTTTTCCTCGCTGGTTACTGACCATGGCAGTTCAATCAGCCAGTCAAGATAGGTACGAATCATGGAATATTCAGCCGATGCATCAGGCATTTTCTCCAGCCTTTTTAATTCCTTAAGTGCCTGTAGTCCAACCTCTTCCGGCATCTTTGCCTCGATAATGGCTTTTCTGAGTTCCTCAATCTCTGCACCTTCATCATCTTCACCCAATTCCTTCTGGATGGTCCTCATCTGCTCACGCAGGATGTATTCCCTTTGCCGTTCATCCATGGATTCCTTGGTCTTCCGGTCTATTTTGTTGGATAGACGCAGGACTTCGACCCGGTGACTTAAATGATTCAAAACCAGATCCAGCCGTTTCTGTAAATCGATTGTTTCCAGTACCTCCTGTTTTTCTTGTGGCTCAATATCGATAAAGCTGGTCACCATATCTGCCAATATTGATGGTGAGGATACATTCTGGATTGCATTACCAAGTTCAGCTGGGGCCTGAGGCAGTAGTTCAAGTCCTTCCAGGGCCAGTGTTTTCAGCCGGTGTTCACGTGCCTCGATTTCATAATTTATTTCGTCCTTTTCCTTAATAGGATCAACTCTGGCGAGCAGAAATGGATATCCATGAATGTAATCATAGATATGAAAGCGTCGCTCACCCTGGCAGATCATATGATGGCTGTCATTTGTGACAGCAACATAACGCAATATGGATGCTGAGGTTCCTATTGTATACAAATCATCTGGAGTCGGATCTTCAACACCGGGATCACGTTGCAATACGAGGCCAACCCTGCGTTTGTTATGCAATGCCTCTTTGGCAGCAAGGATTGAGTGTTCCCTGCTCAAAATAACCGGGAGAACCACGCCGGGGAACAACACCATATTGCGGACGGGTATGATAATTAACACATCGTCAGATATGGCAGGGAGGAGTTCTTGCTCAGAAGCAGATTGAGCTTTCGATATCTTGTCCCTGTTAAGTTCCCGATCTGTTTTTCTTGTGGTTACGTCATCTTCTTTAATCATTTGTATATTCAGTCACTCGTTATTTTTGTTTAATTCAATCCGGCTTTATATCCACAGGGGAGATGCAGATATGTCATCCTAAATATGGAGTTTCTATCAACAAATTACAAGTGAATATGCTCTATCCCTGAGATATTCCCACAAGTAGTTAAAAAAACAGGATCAAAAACAAAGGGTTACTAAAAAGTGGTGATGCCAAT
>CAYHON010000043.1:0-4657 GCA_964358425.1 uncultured Candidatus Saccharibacteria bacterium
CCGACCCCTTTCCCAGCTTCTTTAATCTATTATTATGTCTTTAGCGTTTCCAAATACAGAAATAAACACGGGAACAGTCGGCATGCGCCTGCCTCCGCAAAACATAGAAGCCGAGATGTGCGTCTTGGGTTCTTTAATGTTGGATAAGGACGCGGTGTATAAAGTTATGGACGCGCTGGCCCCGTTTGATTTTTATAAGCCGGTTCACAAAGAAATATATGAGGCGGTTTTAGATTTATTGAAACAAAGAGACCCTGTAGATGTCTTGAGCGTCACCAGCCGCTTGCGTGAACGCGGCAAACTGGAGATTGTGGGCGGGTCTGCCTATCTCACCACCCTGGTCAATACCGTCCCTACGGCGAGCCACGTCGCCCACTATGCCTCTATCGTCCGCCGCAAGCGGCTGCTCCGCGATCTTATTGAAGCCTCCAGCCACATTGCCCAGCTGGGCTATCAAGAGTCCGAAAATGTGGACAGCCTGATAGATGAGGCCGAGCAAAAAATTTTTGAAATAGCCAAACACTCTTTGCGGCAAGAGTTTATACCGGTGCATGAGGCTCTGGATGAGGCCTGGGAAAGAATAGAGCGCCTGCACAAAGGAGACGGGGCTCTGCGCGGAGTAGCTACCGGATTTCCCGATCTTGATAATTATCTTTCCGGCCTGCAGAGGTCCGATTTGGTTATCCTCGCTGCTCGCCCCAGCTTGGGAAAAACAGCGCTGGCCCTAAACATCGCCAAAAATGTGGCTTTGGAGGGTAAGACCGTAGGCTTGTTTAGTTTGGAAATGTCCAGAGAGCAGCTGGTGGACCGCTTGCTTTCTTCCGAATCTAAAGTAGATCTCTGGCGGATACGGACGGGCAAAATGAGATCCGATGAATACGAAAATGATTTTGTCCGGATACGCGACTCTATGGAGGCGCTATCCAAAGCGCCGATTTATATAGACGATTCAGCCTCTCCTACGGTAATGGAAATTCGAGCCAAGGCCCGCCGCCTGATGGCCGAGCGGGATTTAAGTTTGGTAGTGATAGATTATCTGCAACTTATCAAAGGGCACGACCGGGCGGAGTCCAGGGTGCAGGAAGTATCGGAAATTTCTCGTGGTCTGAAAGCTATGGCCAAAGAGCTAAATATTCCGGTGTTAGCCCTGTCCCAGCTTTCCCGAGGGATTGAAATGAGGCCTTCGTCCCGCCCCAAACTTTCCGATTTGCGAGAATCGGGTTGCCTTGCCGGCGATACACTCATAACCAGAGCGGACACGGGAGAACAGATTACTATAAAAGAACTAATAGGGCAGAAAAATATACCCGTTTTTGCTCTTAACGAAAAAATGCAGATTGAAATCCGTTTTATTTCAAAAGTTTTTTCAAGCGGTTATAAAAAATTATTTGAGATAAAAACAAGCAGCGGGCGAACCATAAAAGCTTCCTCCAATCATCCTTTTTTTACTTTAGAGGGGTGGAAATCTGTTGATAAGCTTAAAACTTCTTTACGCGTTGCTCTTCCCCGCTGTCTTAAGATCGCTTCACCCCGCGTCTCAATGCAAGATGAGGAAATAATATTGCTTGCGCATCTTTTAGGCGACGGCTGTGTGCTGCCTCGTCAGCCGATACATTATACCAGTGCCGATAATGAAAATCTCCAAGCAGTAAAGACAGTGGCTCAAAAACTTTTCCACATAACCCCGAGGTTGGTAGCGCAAAAAAATTGGTTCCATCTTTACCTTCCCTCTCCATACAATCTTGCCCGTAATAAAAAACACCCAATCACTAATTGGTTTAAGCGATTGAGGTTAAGCGCCGTCCGGTCATATCAAAAAGTAATTCCTCAAGCCATTTTCAGCCTTCCTGAAGAAAAAATAAGGCTTTTCCTTCATCACTTGTGGTCAACTGATGGGAATATCTCTTGGAAACTTTTGCCGGGACGAAAATCGGCTGCCGCCATTTACTACGCCACCACCAGTCACAGTCTGGCTTGGCAAATACAACATTTACTTCTGCGCTTAAGTATTGTCAGTACAGTAAGAACAGTGCAGCAAAAAAGTTACCGTCCTATTTTTCAAGTCCACATCCAAGGAAGTTATTACCAAGCGCAGTTTTGCAAGTTGGTTGGGTCTTTTGGAACACGGGGCGCAATCATACCAGATCTCCTTCGCGCCCTTGAAGAAATAAAACCAAACCCCAATAACGATATTATTCCCAAAGAGGCCTGGATGCTTTATATCAATCCTGTCAGAACGCAAGCCGGTGTGAGTTGGAGGGATTTCAGCGGTTTAATGGGGATGTCTTATTGCGGCTCTTCTCTTTTTAAAAGCGGAATTTCGCGCCAAAGAATGGAACGTGCCGCTTTGGCTTTGCAAAATCAGTCTCTTTTGACCATAGCTAAATCAAACATATATTGGGATGAAATTATCTCTATCACCCCCTTGGGGATAGAGGAGGTATTTGATGCCACCGTCCCCGGATTGCATAATTTTGTTGCCAATGATTTTATTGTGCATAACAGTATAGAACAGGACGCGGATGTGGTAATGTTTATTTATCGCGAAGACAAAGTCAAAGAAAATAGTGACCGCAAAAATATGGCCGATATTTTAATAGAAAAACACCGCAACGGCCCGACCGGGAGTATAGAATTATACTTCCACGAAGAGACGGCTTCTTTCCGCTCGGTGGCGAAGCATTTTGAGGAACCGGTTTAAATTACTCGCCATTATGCTTTTGGCATCAAGGGTTGCGGTCTGGACAAATAATACTCATTTTTAATAAAATAATGTATTCTCCTTCTGTCCAAAAACTTATAGACCTGTTTACTAAATTTCCCGGCATCGGGCCGCGGCAGGCCGGCCGCTTGGTATTTTTTTTGCTGAAAGAAAACGGAGACCTGGCTAAAGATTTGGCCTTGGCCATCACCGAAGCCAAAGACAAAACCGTATCCTGCCGGCAGTGTTTCCGCAGTATGGAAAAAAATGACAAAGATTTGTGCCTGCTTTGCCTGGACTCCAAAAGAGATACGGCATCTCTGGCTATTGTGGAGAAAGAATCCGACCTGCAGGCTCTGGAGCGCTCCGGAGTGCACATCGGACAGTATCATGTCCTGGGCGGAGTTATCTCTCCCCTAGACGCGGATTCTCCCAAAAGATTACACCTGCGAGAATTATTTGAAAGGACTAAAAACATATTGGAAAAAAACAACCGCGCGGAAATAGTGCTTTCCACCAGCGCCACCACCGAGGGCGACACTACGGCTTTGTATATAGAGCGGGTACTCACTCCGCTTAAAAATCACTATCCTGATTTCAAAATCTCCCGTCTGGGACGCGGACTCTCGCTGGGCTCCGAGCTGGAATACGCCGACGAGACAACGGTGAAAAACGCGTTTTTGAATAGAAAATAAGTCTCTCGCCGTTACGCTTTTCGCTCATCTTGCTACGATACGGACAAATAATACTCATTCGTCGGTGGTTTGCCCCTTCGGCAAACCCCAGGGATTGCTCATCATTATAAAAAATAAAGGTAGCAATCCCGCGAAAAGCAGTGCTTTTCGCCCCTCGTTGTTCTCCTGCCATCCGCCAGCTGGCGGATGGCAGGAGCCCCCGTTTCCCCTCCTCCTCGCTTCATTTATTTGTATCCGTATCTCCACAGTTCGCGAGAAAGCGCAACGACTCGCTTAGCGTAAATTATTGAAGTTTAACTTCGATAATTTATTGTGATTGATTATATTCTTTTACTCTTTTTAGATATTCTTCATAACCTCCGGACTTACTTAAATACAAGTATTTCTTTATTATTTAATTCTATAAATTGAGTATCTGATTTTATTCTTTCTTCTTCACTGAGTGATGACTTTGGTGAGTCTTTGATAAGACCCAAACATCTTCCAATTATAAAAAATAGAATAATAGCTCCTATAATATATCCTAAGATTTTTTTAAATTTTGTGGCCATTCTTTCCATAGTTAGTCAGTATTATACTGTAAAACCAAGAGATCTTCAACATAAAAATGGCAAACTTGGTCGAAGGTAGTGTTCGTAGAAAACCATAGAAAGTTTGGTTAGCATGGTTTCTGCCGTATAGGCAGAATAACCAAACTTTATCTGAGTGAGATTGCTCGCAGGAAGCAATCGAACGTGTTTTCGAGAATACTACCAAGGGAACCAAGTTTGCCATAAATATAAATAAAACAAAAAACACCCCGACTTATCGGGATATTTTTTTATGATATTTTGGTTATTTCCACTTCCGTAAACATCTGGCGGTGTCCCCTTCTCTTGCGGTAGCGGGTCTTGTTGTGATATTTGGCGATAATAATTTTTTTGTCGCGGGCCTGTCTTAAAACTTTAGCCTCCACCTTGGCGCCCGAAACAAAAGGACTGCCTATCTGGACGTTGTCCCCCTCGGCCGTAAGCAACACCTTATCAAAACCAAAGCTTACGCCTTCTTCGGAGTTTATTTTATCTACTTTCAATTTTTGGCCGGGGGAAACAACGTACTGCTTACCCCCAGTTTTGATAATAGCTAAATGCATATTGAATTAGATAATAGCAAAATCTGCTGAAAAAAGCAACCCAACCCGCAAAATAAAAGGCGCTGTCCGCACGGAGCAGACAGCGCCCGACTTTTTCCCCACGCCATAGCTCAACTCGGCCGATTCAGC
>CAYHON010000044.1:0-4650 GCA_964358425.1 uncultured Candidatus Saccharibacteria bacterium
CGGTGCAGGGCACAACTTTCTCCGGCAACTCCACGGGTGCTGCCCGAGGCGACGGGACATCCGTAATCCACGACGGCGGTATAAGTAATATTTTCCCTTCGGGTAGCAATACCACCGACACGACTCCGGTTGGTCTGATCCAGCCGTAAATTTAGGCATAAAAAAACGGCTTTCCGCGGAAAGCCGTCTGTTTTTTGTTTGAACCGTAGCCGATATCATTGGCGCGAGGATCAGCCGTTACCCTTACGCGGAACCACCGTCACCTCGTCGCCGTCCTTCAGGGTTTCGCTCGAGCGAACTTCCTTCTGGTTGACGAAGTACTTGGTCCGCCAACGAACCGTGAATCCGGCCGCCTTCACCGAATCCGCGACCGTCATCCCCTTCTGAAACGGGACGTTTTTCCGGTCACCGTTGGTCTTGACCGTGATTCCTCCGGTCTTGCGCGGAGCTGCCGACGGAGGAGGAGCTACTGTCGTCTCTGGCATGTGTGTCTCACCTCCTTTACGCCAAGATATTAAACCTTAAGTATCTGGTTAATTCGTAACATCCATAAACTGTTTAGTCAAGTTATCATAGAGCAAGTGCCGGCGATATGGCTCTTTCATAAGCCACATCTTTATGTTGGAGACGATGAAGCCGGCAATAATAGGGCCGATGTAAGCCACAGCTTGGGCTGTGCAATGCGCTGGAGCTATCTCATCATCCGAGAAAAGATTTTCTTCATAGAACTCCCTGTCTTCCAGCCGCGCTGGTATAATGGTAAAAATTTCCATCCATTCTCCGCCGACTTTCCCCAGCTCGTCATTCCATTCTATACCTATCCTTCCGTCCACGAAAAGAGGAATAAAGGCTTTTCTTTTTTTAACCGCTTCCCAGATATCGGCCCGGGACTGCATCTTGTCCACCGCCGAAATGACTATCCCCTCATCAAATTCATCCTCATCGGTAAATTTTTTAGTCTGGCGAATAGTGGTCATTTCCTTGTCATCCAGGGTGTGAAGGAGTCTTCTATGTATGCCATCAACTTTCAGTTCCCCAAGATCTACATCTTCATAATCCTGGGAAGGGAGGTTATGCGGCTCAAGCCGATCGTGATCCCACAAAATAAATTTCCGAAAACCCATTTTGCGAGCAATCCTCGCCGTCCAGCTACCTATCCCTCCGAGACCGATGATTGTCACCGGATGAGTAAGCAATTGCGGCGGCATCATATCCAGTTGTCTCTGGAAATCAGCAGGCATGTTTTCTCTCCTTTCTGTTTTTCAAAAACTGTCAGCCAGTTTTAATTTTTCGCGCCAAAGCGCAATTTCCTCTTTAGAGGATGCTTCCATAGACGGCTCCACAAAAATCGGTAGAGACAGGCTCAAAGGTATCGGCTCAAAAATATCCAGCCGTCCCAAGAGTTCGCCTCGACGATTACCCACGATATTGACTACCCAATCAATCACCGTATCTTCCCGGATAGTGTCCATATCATCTTCCGAGAAAAATACGGGCATATTGCCATGCGAGTGGATGTCACAGCGAAGAAGTCTAGTGTCTTTTCCCGCTTTCTCCAGCGCGTCAAGCCATCTTGAACAAGCGTTTTGATCCAAGTCGGCGTGACCAATACTCCCGCTATGCGGAGGTATCGCTAATTCTTTTATCTCCAAGAGGTTATCCTCGTCCCGAGTCATGAATCCTGAGACTTGGATTTCCACCTGAGTCTGCAGAAAATAAAAGAATAATTCTCTCCAGATAGCCGGTCGTATGACCAGCCGAGGAGAGCGGGCTATAGCCTGATCTCCCTGCAAAACCGAAGCCCAGCCGTAAAAAAGTCTTCTTGGGACAAACCCGTATCCCCTGCCGTACCCACCTCTTTCTCCAGAAACAAGATCAAAGACGGGAAAAACTTTATCCAGCCAGACCACAGGTGCCGCTAAGGCTCTTTGAAACATGTTGCCGGCGATACGTAGAGACCTTCTCAACTTCATCAGAGTATCTCCTTTCGGTTATTCATCAGAAGTTACTGCTTGACTCAAAGGCCGCAAAAATAATACACACCGCCTCGTCAATTTTGCGCTGTTGTATAAGGGCGTTTATATTTTCCAAATAGCCACCAAAACAGAAGACATCGCCCCTTTCATATGCAGCGGCCATAGATCCTTTGCTGGAAGCCTCGTTGGCTAAACGGGCTTCAAACACTTTATCTCCACCATAAAGCCATATCTTTACCAGCATCGGACCCAGCCGTCCCCAGACGGTATTAAAGACATCGGTATATATCTCTAGAGTCCTTGATATATCGTCAAATCTTACGGCTTTCACCCGTGGATCTTTTAGAATCACTTCAAGCTGTCTATCCCACTCCTGACCCACAGTGCCGGATTTGGCATTTTGGGACGATATCTCTTCCAATTCTCTTTTGGCTACGGAATATTCTTGTTCAGTTTTTTCTATTTCTTCTCCCAATTTCTCCAGCCGAGATCTCCACTGCCCAACTTTGTCAGTGGCCTTATAAAAGGCAAGTCTTATGTGCTCTTTAGAAAAAACTTCTTTCCAGGTTCTGCGCAATTTTCCGACACCTTTCATTATACCCGCGCAAAACTCATCATAGGGAGTTTCCAGTTTTTTTTGCCGTCTTTTGCTTCTCAACCTGCTCTTCAGATTTAGCAGAAGCGACACGCTCAAGAAAAATCCTATACCCCAACTCCAAGGATATGTTAAAACCATATATCCCCAGAACCACCATTTTTTCAGCGGGAAATAACTCATCCGGTAGCTTTGGTTCCACCACCAGACCAAGAGACAGATTACTGTAACAAGTTTCCACAGACCAAAAGTCGCAGACCACACCCGCGACCAATCTATCTCAAGTTTTCCGTAGCGTTCGTTTTCTTCCTTGATCAAACCGTGGGCGATACTGGTGTCCGTAGCGCTTACGAGAAGCGCGGCGATCTTTGGATCAAGTTTGAAGAAGTTTTCCTGTCTCTCTGCTAAAGTATCCTGATCCAGAAAAAATTTTATTTTGGTAATTTTTTCGGTTAGGTCAGTTTGGACACCAACAGGTTCGGATAAAACTCTGCGTACCCTGCAAGCCATAACGTCATTGCGCAAAAAAGATTTGTATACATTTGTACGCTCGTCGTGCGGCACTCCTTCATATCGTCCAATAATGTTAACGATTATCTCAAACAAAACAAAGATGATAAATCCAATTACCGCCACCAGCCAAGACCACTTGATATCCGACAAGAATTCATAGAAGCGGGCCATAGCATCCCTTTCGGAAGAGTTTTAAGTATCAATTTCTTATATACAATTTTAAAAGCAACTTAGGATATACATACAATATTATACAAATTTTGTCAAACACCCGTATAGGTTCAATACCTTGGAATAGAAATTTATTCTTTGCCTTATTCTTATAAACATCTTATGATAAAATTTATCCCAATGAAAAATATTTATGAACGAATCAACACAAGCTCTAAAAACACGCGCGGAGAAAATATATAAAATACTAAAAGAACTAAATCCTCACGCCAAAATCGCGCTGACGTTTTCCAACAACTGGGAGCTTTTGGTGGCCGTAATTTTATCCGCCCAATGCACGGACAAAAAAGTAAACGAGGTTACTCCGCCGCTTTTCAAAAAATATAAAACTCTGGAAGACTACGTAAAAGCGTCCGCTAGCCGACTGACCATCGCTGAGTTTGAACAAATGATTCACTCTACCGGATTTTACAGAGCCAAGGCCAAAAATATTTTAGCCACGGCTAAAATCATCCAAGAAAAATTCGGCGGAAAAATTCCGCGCACGATGGCAAGTATGCTGACGCTCAAAGGCGTCGCGCGAAAAACTGCCAATGTCGTGCTCGGAAATGCCTACAATGTAGTGGAAGGCATCGCCGTAGACACTCACGTTTTTCGCCTTTCGGGGCTTCTAAAGTTATCCACAGCCCCCTCGCCGGAAAGAATAGAACAAGACCTGATGAAAATTTTGCCTCATGATAAATGGTTCGATTTTACGTATCTTTTGATAGATCTTGGACGCGCCGTCTGCACCGCAAAAGACCCCCGTTGCGACCTATGCCCGCTGGCCAAAATCTGCCCCTCGGCTTTCAAGTTCCCACGCTTTCAAAAGGGCTTAAAGAAAATAAATAAACGATAGGTTTTTAGCTTATTATCGTGGCAAATCTGCCTGCCATAGTTTGAGACCCTTCACTTCGTTCAGGATGACACTGGGGGCCAGATTGCTTCGTGCTACTCGCAATGACAACTGGGTGTGGACAACTACCCATTTGCGCACATTGAAAATCCGCGGGATAATTAACTTGCGGTAAAGAAGATAGTGCTGGACGTCGCAAAATCATTTCGGCGTCTACGCCGACTTTCAGAAGTAATTAACTTCGCGTGTGCAACGCCTTGCACTGATCGCCTTTCTCCGCGTTAGGACCTTGAAAAACTGAATATCTTTTGTCGCCGATTCTCTGAATCCGCGACACCCAACCTTTTAGCCGCAGCTCTTCAGTTGCGGCTAATTCTTTTTATATTAGAAAATAAAAAATCACGGTCGAAGGTAGTGTTCGTAGAAAACCATAGAAAGTTTGGTTAGCATGGTCTCCGAGTCTTCACGAGGAGTGGACATAACTTTATCTGAGTGAAAGC
>CAYHON010000045.1:0-4643 GCA_964358425.1 uncultured Candidatus Saccharibacteria bacterium
GCCGTTGGTGTTGGGGCCGGCGTTGGCCATGGCGACCACCCCTTTTTGATAACCGGCTTTATATGATTCGGTATCGGGGTTCAGCTCGTCTTCAAACTGATATCCCGGCCCCCCTGTGCCTGTACCTTGCGGATCTCCGCCCTGGATCATAAAGCCCTTGATGATGCGGTGAAAAATCAAATTATCATAAAATCCTTTTTGGGCGAGAGTGATAAAATTCTGCACAGTTTTGGGCGCGTCGGCGTCGTAGGTTTCAAATTGTATTTCGCCAAAATTGGTTTCCACCGTTACTAAATGCTGCATATTTTTTTGAGTTGAAGTATTTTTTTTATCTTCTTGGGGAGCGGTTTCTTTCTCGCTTCTAGGCATCACGCTTACTCCCGCCTGATCCAGTCCCAGACCACCCTCGTTTTTGGCCGTAGTCGGATTGTCGTTGTTTTTATAAGTAAAGATAGAAAGAGTGGTGGCGACTATTATCACCAGCCCGATGATTATCCAAATGGTTTTATTTTGCATAAAATTATTTTAGGGGATGTTTTGGTTTATAGCAAGATAGCTCGCTACAACCGCGGCCGTCTCCGCCCGCAAGGTCAAAGTACTCAGGCTTACTATTTGGCAGCCGCCATGTTGCGCGGCTGTTTTTTCTTGCTCCGTCCAGCCACCTTCGGGGCCAACAAAGATAGCGACATGGGACAAGTGACAAGAGACATGGAAAATATCTTTGCCCGAAGCATCAAAGAATAATTTGCAATTCTCCCTTGCTGTTTTCAAGGCCTCCGCGAGAATTATGGGAGAACGTATTACAGGCACCAATCCCCTGCCCGACTGCTCGGCCGCTTCGCGGATTATTTTTTGCAGGCGCTTCGGGTTTAAATTTAGTTTTACGGTTCTTTCCGAAATTATAGGCACTATTTCTGATACTCCCACCTCCGTTGCTTTTTGCACCACCCACTCAAAATTTTCTTTTTTCAGGACGGAGCAGTATAAAACCACTCGCGTCTTCGCCTCATTCTTGTTTTTGTATTTTTTATCCGCAAAAACCTCAATATATTTTTTGCCCGCCTGCTTGGCCGGCAGGTCTATTTTCTCCAGGCGGCAGATAGCTTCGTTTTTATTCCCGTCGGCCAAAACCAACTCATCCCCGATTTTCAGCCGGAATACTTTTAGGATTTGATTAATCATTTCAGGCTCGGCTATCTTTATTGTCGGCAAATCCAGGTTAAAATTTCCTATGAAGCGATGTAGGCGCATTATACTTTAACTATTTTTTCCCAAGGCAATCCCTTTTTGCCGAAATGGCCGTAGGCGGCGGTCTGCAGATAAATAGGTCGCCGGAGCTGTAGGCGCTCAATTATCGCGCGCGGACGGAAATCAAAATTCTTTTTGACGACCCCAGCCAAGCTTTTGCCTTTTTCATCCAGCGCCTCCACCATCAAAGGCTCGGCGCGTCCTAGAGCGTAAGCTACCGATACCAGACATTTTTTTGCATAGCCGTTGGCGACAAGGTTTTTGGCAACATATCGCGCCATATACGCGGCCGAGCGGTCTACTTTACTCGGGTCTTTGCCGGAGAATGCTCCCCCGCCGTGAGTGACGAGTCCTCCGTAGGTATCTACCATTATTTTGCGTCCGGTGAGGCCGGTGTCGGCGGCAAATCCTCCCAGGACAAACCTCCCGCCCATGTTTACAAAAAATTGTACTTTAGCCGGGTCTTCGCCCATTTTTTGCAAAAGCGGATTGACAAGCAATCTGGCCAGCTCTGTTTTTATTTCTTCCTGCGAAATTTTGGCATCGTGCTGGCAGCCGATTAAAACCGTCTCCACCCGGCCGTTGTTGATAGTTACCTGCGATTTACCGTCGGGTTTAAGCCATTTTATTTTGCCAGACTTACGCAAATCTTCCAGTCCGCGGGTTAATGCATGGGCCAGCACCACGGCACGCGGCATGTATTCAGCCGTCTCGTCCGTCGCGTAGCCATACATTATACCTTGGTCTCCCGCGCCGCCCGTATCCACGCCCAGGGCGATATCCGGTGACTGCTGGGCGATATTGGTGATGATTTTAAGTTTTTCTTTATGCCCGATATTTTTATAAACATCGGCGGCCAGTTTCTTGAAATTTACTTTAGCTTTAGTGGTCAGCTCGCCTCCCAGCACCAGCAATCCATGCGCGCCGAAAGTCTCCATTGCTACCCGGCTTTGGGGATCTTGGCGCAGGCACTCGTCTAAAACAGCGTCGGAGATTTGATCGCATATTTTATCCGGATGGCCGGAGGTAACGCTCTCCACGGTGTAAATCTTCGGGGTTATGTTCATATAAACAAAAATTCCCTTATTTCCAGGGAAAGAAATTTTTATCTTTCCCCAAGGATTGGGGCTGGAATTGGCACCTTATCCTTCAGTTTAGGACAGGTTGTCGGCGGATTAAGGGGCCAGTCCCCTCGCGCTGCAGATACCTTTTTTAAAAGTTCCTGCAGATCGCTAATGTCCGCGCTCTTGATAATTATTTAATTTTTTTCTATTCTATCTCTTTAAACTTGGGATAGTAAGTTTTTGTTTTAAAAAAATCCCGATATGACACCGGGTTTTTTGTTATGCCCCTATATTATTTATGTCGGAGCGGGCGCTATGCCGATGTCTGCTGGTTTTAGGAACCCAGGAGCGTCGCACTCTATTACGGCACTGGCGAACGACTCTGAACACCCGCTCCGGCTCTTTAAAACTACTCACAAGCTTGACCGCAACTTTAAGAATCTTTCAAAATTACCACCTCGCTCTCGGGCCGCACTTCCAAAAATCCGGAGGATATATCTATTATTTTAGCCTTTTCATCTTTGCCAATAATTTTTAACACCGGACCAACCAGACTGGATACTATCGGCAGATGGTCGTCCAGGACGGTTATTTCTCCCATAGGAGTTTTGGCGATGACCTTCTCGGCCTCGCCTTCAAACAGAGTCTCTTCAATTGAATATACGGATACTTTCATTTTTTCATGCTTACTTTCACACAATATAAATAATTTTGATGGTCGAGGCCATGTTCGTAGAAAACCATAGAAAGTTTGGTTAGCATGGTTTCCGAAGTCTTCAGACGAGGAATAACCAAACTTTATCTGAGTGAGATTTCTCGCTGGAGAAATCGAACGTGTTTTCGAGAATGTGGCCGAAGGGAACCATTAAAATTATTGTATTTCCTCCGCCCCGCCTTTCATATAAAACGCCTCTTCGGATTTGCCGTCGTGCCTTCCTTCCAGAATCTCTTTAAATCCTTTTACGGTATCTTCCAGTTTTACAAATTTGCCGGCGCGTCCCGTAAAGGTCTCAGCGACAAAAAATGGCTGAGAAAGAAATCTTTGAATCTTGCGGGCGCGGGAGACAATAAGTTTATCGTTCTCCGACAACTCTTCAATGCCGAGAATATTGATAATATCCTGCAATTCGGAATACCTTTGCAGAGTTTTTTGCACTTCGCGGGCTGTCGTGTAGTGTTCTTTGCTGACGACTTTGGGATCCAGCGCCGAGGAGGTGGAGTTGAGGGGATCTACCGCCGGATAAATCCCGAGCTCAGTCAGCGACCGCGACAAAACGATGGTTGAATCAAGATGGCTGAAGGTGGTGGCGGGAGCAGGATCGGTAATATCGTCCGCCGGCACATAAATGGCCTGCACCGACGTAATGGAGCCTTTGTCGGTGGAGGTAATTCTTTCCTGCAGGCTTCCCATCTCTGTAGCCAGCGTCGGCTGGTAACCCACGGCCGAGGGCATCCGTCCCAAAAGTGCGGACACCTCGGAGCCAGCCTGCGAAAAACGGAAAATATTGTCTATAAAAAGCAGGACATCTTTGCTCTCCTCGTCGCGGAAATATTCGGCCATGGTTAGGGCCGAGAGTGCCACGCGCAGGCGCGCGCCCGGCACCTCATTCATCTGGCCGAAAACCAAAGCGGTTTTATTGATGACTCCGGATTCCGTCATTTCGCGGAAAAGGTCGTTGCCTTCGCGGGTCCGCTCGCCTACGCCGGCAAACACGGACGCTCCGCCCGATTCCTCGGCCACGTTGCGGATAAGCTCCATCAAAAGCACGGTCTTACCCACTCCGGCTCCTCCGAAAAGTCCCACTTTTCCTCCGCGGATAAAGGGCGCCAATAAATCTATGACTTTAATACCTGTTTCAAAAACTTCGGTCTTGGTGGACTGATTGTATAGAGGCGGCGCCGGGCGGTGGATGGGCCATCTTTTGGTAAAAACGGTCTTTTCGGTATCGTTGAGAGGCTCGCCCAAAACATTAAAAAGTTTTCCCAAAACTTCCTTGCCCACGGGCACGGCAATAGGAGCTCCGCTGTTTCTTACCTCCGAGCCGCGCTGGAGGCCGTCGGTGGATGACAGAGCGATGGCGCGCACCCGGCCCGAGCCCAGATGCTTGGCCGTTTCCAGCACTATTTTTCTCTGCTCCGGACCCTCCGTGTCCAGCGCGTCATAAATAGCCGGCAAGGTGCCTTCCGGAAATTCCACGTCAACTACGGGGCCGATAATTTGTATGATTTTTCCGTCTGTCATCTTTTATAGATATGGTTGAGATAATTCATGAGAAAACCCTTAAAAGCTTGGCTTGCTTGGTCTCCGAGTCTTCACGAGGAGAAGCCAAG
>CAYHON010000046.1:0-4284 GCA_964358425.1 uncultured Candidatus Saccharibacteria bacterium
TAGTCATTTTTAAAATATTTAGTTTTTATTCACTAAATGCCCCCACGAGGAATCGAACCCGGATCTGCTCCTTAGAAGGGAGCCGTTCGTTTCGCCTCTTCGGCGAAACCCCGGGAAATTTTTAACACTCGCTTCACTTCGTTCAAGCTCGCTAAATTTCCCGTCGAAGTCAAATCATTGACTTCGACCCATTGAACTACTTAATCCCCTCGGCAGGAATCGAACCCGCATCAACGCCTTAGAAGAGCGCTGCTCTATCCATTGAGCTACGAAGGGTTAATTATTTCCTAAAATACTCCACTATTTTGTCTTTCGCAATCTCTACCTGCTCGCGGGTCTGCAGATTTTTTACAGCCACTACTCCTTTTTGCTTTTCCTCCTCGCCATAAATCAAAACAAATGGTATCTCTTTTTTCAGGGCGTAGGCCAATTGGGCCTGCATCGTGTCGTCTTTGCCTAAATAAAACTCCGTGTTCAGTCCCGCTTCCCGCAGGCCATTAACGATTTCCGTGTAGTTGGAAATATCTTTCAATAGTCTTAAAACCAGAGTTTTGGCAGAATTTTTTTCTTGGGAAGATTGGCCCAGTTTTTCCCAGACTGCCAGCAATCTATCCACCCCCAAAGAAACTCCCACCGACGGTATTTTTTGCCCTGTAAAAGATTCCACCAGATTGTCGTAGCGGCCACCGGAGAAAAACGATCCGATTTCGGGATAGTCGTTGAGAGTAGTTTCAAATACGGTGCCGGTGTAGTAGGCGAGTCCCCTGACTATGGTGCCGTCATAGCGCAATTTATTCTCATCAACCCCCAGCCCCGCCAGCAGTTTTTTTAATTCATTGTATTTTGAGCTCTCCGCAGGCCCGCCCGTAATTTCTTTGATATAATTTTTTACTTTTTTTTCCGAGAGGCCGGATATAAGCATTATCCTTTTTTCCCATTCCTCGGGCGTCAGTTTTTCTTTTTTATCCACTTCAATCAGCGTGGCGGTTTGCTGCTCTCCGGCCACTCCGTATTTTTCAAGCATGGTTGCGGCCTCATCCCGGAAATTTATTTTAATGGTAAATTTTTCCAGCCCCAACTTCTTTAAAAATTGAAACATAAAAGAAATTATCTCGGCATCTGCTTCCAATAGGGACGTGCCGACTATATCCACGTCGGCCTGGGTAAACTCTCGGTAGCGTCCCGCTTGCTGTCTCTCTCCCCGCCACACCTTGCCTATCTCGTAGCGCCTATATGGCTTGGGAATGTCCGGATTGGCCGATAAAAATCTAGCCAAGGGGACCGTGAGATCGAAACGCAGAGAAATATCTGAAGATTCTTCGGACACATCTTGCGACCCTTTAATGTTGAAAATTATCTTGCTCGAGGTTTCCTCTCCGCCGGTGAGCACCTCGGTTCTTTGCGCGGAGGAGGTTTCCAGAGGTTCATATCCGAAACTTGTCGCCACTTGTCGGAAAGTGTCGGTTATATTTTGTTTGGCGTTGATTTCAGAAAATCCGCAATCGCGAAAACCACCGGGTAGGGCCGGGTCAATCCTTTTCTTTTGATTTTTTTCCTCAGTAGTCATAGTAGAGATTATAACCCAAAAACAGGTATTTTACAAATTAGCCAATTTATATTAAAATTTAGCGGTAAGGAGGCTATGGTGTAGTGGTAGTCACAGGGGTTTGTGGATAAATATCAGAATACTGTTTGTTGCCGTCTTGGGCTTATAGGCATATACTTTATATATGCCCCAGGTTAATTGTAAAATTTGTAAAACTGAGTTTTATGCCAAGCCAAGCTGGCTTAAGCAAGGTTGGGGTATATTCTGCTCTAGATTATGTCTTTATCAGGGAAGAAGGAAGGGTAAAATAATAAAGTGTTTTATATGCGGCAAAGAAAGTTATAAACAACCAAAAGCATTAAATAAATCAAAAAGCAAAAAATACTTTTGTGGTAAGTCTTGTCAAACTACGTGGAGGAACAGTGTTTTTATAGGAAATAAACACGCAAACTGGAAAAATGGAAATAGTGCCTATCGAACAATTTTAACACGAAATGGTATTCCAAAAATATGCAGATTATGCAATACTGATGATAAAAGAATTTTAGCTGTTCATCATATAGATCATAATCGGGGAAACAATAAGGTTAATAATCTTACTTGGTTATGCCACAACTGTCATTTCTTAGTTCACCATCATGACCAAGAGTGTAAGAAACTTAATATGGTGCCCATAGCTTAGTGGTAAAGCACTGCCCTGTGGAGGCAGCAACGAGGGTTCAATTCCCTCTGGGCACCCCAAATCATAAAACCCCCGCCGTCGGCGGGGGTTTTATGATTTATTCGTGTTTGTGTTCTTCCACATCTACCCTAAGCATTATTTCTTTTCCTCCGCGAAGCACTTTTACGGGAATCGTTTCTCCCAGCGGAATCTTCTCCAATATATCTTCCAGCATGGTCTTCTCGTCTATTTTGATATGGTTGAGCTCCATGATTACATCGGCCTCTTTGATGCCGGCGCGGTCGGCCGCCGAGTGGGGGATGACGGCATGCTTGTCCGGCATACCTTCGCGGAGCACCATCGCGCCATATTTAATCGGCAGGCGGAATCTTTTGCCTATAAGCTCGGTTACCGGCAGGTATCTTATACCGAGGAACGGCCGGCGGATATGCCCGTATTTTTTTAGCTCTTCCAAATCTCGGCGGACTTTATTGATAGGCATGGCAAAGCCGATGTTTTGCGCGCCAAAGACTACGGCTGAATTGATGCCGATAACCTCGCCCTGCAGATTGACCAAGGGTCCGCCGGAATTGCCGGGGTTGATGGCGGCGTCCGTCTGGATAAGCCCCCGCAATCTTTCGGCGTGTCCCTGCATATCCATAAAAGCGGTGATAAAACGAGACAGGCCGGAAACTATACCGGCTGAAACCGTATTTTGAAACTCTCCCAAAGCTGTTCCTACGGCGAATACCGTCTGTCCCAGCTGTATCTTGGCAGAGTCGCCCAGGGGTAAGGAGGGTAAATTTGCGCCTTCCACCTTTATGACCGCAATGTCGTTTAGAGGATCGCGGGCCAACACCGTAGCTTTATAGGTATCTTCGGTATTGGTGCAGACTATGTATTCAGCTTTCGAATCCTGCACTACGTGTTTGTTGGTGACAATCAGGCCGGAGGGGTCAACGACAAAGCCCGAGCCGCCGCTCCGGCGGATTTTGCCCGATTTGGTATGAGGAAGCTCTTCTTCGGAGGGAGGTAAGTCCATGTGGTCTCCGTGCGATACCATCAAATCTTGCGGACGCTCGCGGATTAATTCTTCATAATCTTTGCCGACGACGATGCTCACCACCGACGGCATTACTTTTTTGACCACGCTTATGACTTGTTCTTCGTGATTGGACATAAATTGGGCTTTAGATGTTATGGATTAGGTTATAGAATATATTGTAATTCAAAACTGGAAAAAGGAGAAATTTTATGTTAGGCTTTTTCTTGTAGCCCCTATAGTTCAACGGACAGAACAGCCCCGTCCTAAGGGGTAGATCCGGGTTCAATTCCTGGTGGGGGCATAGTTCAATGGGTCAAAAGCAAAATCATTTGCTTTTGACGGGAAATACAGCGAGTCCCAAAGGGACGGAAGCGTGGTATTTCCCGGGGTTTCGCCGAAGGGGCGAAACGAATAGCACACTCCTAACGTGCGGATCCAAGTTCGATTCTTGGCGAGGGCAATGCCAAATAAATCGAAAGATTGTAGTTTGACTTTTAAATAAAAATAAGAAATTAAAATTTTTGGTATAAAGGTCGAAAATTTATTAAACAAAATAAACACAAATGGAATTGGCAAATGTATCCCGATACGTCGGTGATTGGACTACTCCTTTGTCCGTCTTGGGTATTACTCTGGGCGGGATAGCTCTGGTTATCATCCTGGCATGGTCTCTATATTGGAAGGGCTTGGCTTTGTGGAAAGCGTCTAAACACGACAACAAGAAATGGTTTATAGTCTTGCTTTTGGTAAATACGCTTGGTATCCTAGAAATTCTTTATATTTACGTTTTCAGCAAGAGGCACAGGAGTTCCTAATAGTTTCGTCGCTCGGAAATAATGAAAGAGACATTTTCATTATTTCCTCGCTAGGGCCTATAGTGAAGCGGTATCACGGATCCATGGCATGGATCAAGTCGGGGTTCGACTCCCCGTAGGTCCAACATAACAAAACCCCGCCAGCGGCGGGGTTTTGTTATGTTGGTGTGTCATTAACAAAGTCAGAACTTTTTACGAACAAAATCCTGATGCCGAC
>CAYHON010000047.1:0-3829 GCA_964358425.1 uncultured Candidatus Saccharibacteria bacterium
AAATACCGTAAGGTTATGAATGTGACTACAATAAAAGAAACTAAGAGTAAGACTGAAACTCAAAAAGTGGCAGAAATGCTCGCTTTAGAAATTAGGCAAAACCCGGCCAAAAAGGCGGTGGTCTTGGCTTTGCAAGGGGAGCTGGGGGCGGGCAAAACTACTTTTTCGCAAGGATTCGCCCGAGCTCTCGGAGTAAAAGAAAAAATCACGAGCCCAACTTTTGTATTAATGAAGATTTATGAATTACCTTGTCACTTGTCACCTGTCACCTGTCACTTCAGGCATTTTGTCCATATAGATTGCTATCGCCTTAATTCTCCGAAAGAGCTGGCAGATTTAGGCTTCAAGAAAATACTAAAAGATAAAACCGCCATAGTTTTGATAGAGTGGGCGGAGCGGGTGCGACGTTTACTACCGAAGAATGCGATATGGGTAAAATTTGAGCATGGAGAAAAACACAATGAGAGAATTATAAAAATCCTAAGCACTAAATACTAAATTATAAACAAATCACAAATCATAAACTATTAAATCACAAACTGTTTATAATTTGGGATTTGAGGCATTGTAATTTGTTTAGTATTTCGATATTAGGATTTAGAATTTTATGAAAAGATTGATTTTGATCGATTCCCACGCCATCATCCATCGCGCGTATCACGCCCTGCCCCCGATGACGGACAGTCGGGGCGAGCCCACGGGCGCGGTCTATGGATTTACTTCTATCTTGCTCCGGATTTTGCGCGAGTTTAAACCCGACTACATCGCGGCCGGTTTTGATCTGCCCGGTCCAACTTTTCGGCATGTAGCCTCCGAGCGCTACAAAGCTCAGCGTCCGGAGACACCCGGCGAACTTTCCAGCCAATTTGCCAAGGTGGAGGAATTGCTGGCGTCTTTCGGTATAGTTGTCTTTAAAAAAGAAGGGTATGAGGCTGACGACATAATCGCCACTATTTCCGAAAAATTCAGGAAAGATAAAAATCTGGAGATAGTAATTGTCACGGGCGATATGGATTCGCTGCAGCTCGTACGCCCGGGCCTGAAAGTATATGCTATGAAAAAAGGGATTACCGAGACGGTTATTTACGACGAAAAAGAAGTAAACAACAAATATGGTTTCGGCCCGGAGTATGTCGTGGATTTCAAGGGTTTGAAGGGTGACCCTTCGGACAATATCTCCGGGGTAAGAGGTATCGGCGAAAAAACCGCCGGTGAGCTCATAAAAAATTTCGGCTCTATTGACGATATTTATAAAGCCTTGAAAAAAGGGTCCGCCAAAATCTCGGCTAATGTAGCCGAGAAATTAAAATCAGGCGAAGAAGATGCCAAGCTGTCCCGCGAGCTTGCCCGGATGTATACCAAAGTGCCTCTGGATATAAAAATGGAAAATCTGACGTGGCGGGGAGAAGACAAGGAAAAAATAGCCGTCATTTTTGAAAAATTTGGGTTTAGGAGCCTGCTTAAACGTTTGAATATCGAAGCTTCAAATGTAGATATAACCTCCCAAAAAACTAATACGACAAAATCCGCCATCAAATCCTCCCAGTCCCGTCTTTTGGGATTTGCCGATGACAGTCAAATTCAGCCCCCGGGACTCAAAGAAGGAGAGCTTTCCGATTTTGTCCTGCAAAAAATTGAAAAGCCTCTCACCCCGATTTTAAGGGAGATGGAGAGAATAGGCATTCTGCTTGATTTGGATTTTTTGCGGGAATATTCGGCCAAGCTAAATAAAAAAATAGAAAAACTGGTTAAGGAGATTTATTCTCTGGCCGGGGTGACTTTTAATATCAATTCCACCCGCGAGCTATCCCGCATACTTTTTGAAAAACTGGGCATATCTGCGGCGGGTCTGAAAACCACCGAGAAAAGCGGCGCGGTATCCACCGGCGCCTCCGAGCTTGAAAAAATACGCGACAGACATCCCATCGTTCCCAAAATGCTCGCTTACCGCGAATTGAATAAGATAAAAAATACCTACGCGGACACTTTGCCCAATCTGGTGGGCGGAGACGGGCGGGTGCATACGACCTACCATCAATTCGGAGCGGCTACCGGACGGCTGTCTTCCTCGGACCCCAATTTACAAAATATCCCGATAATGTCCCCCGAGGGTAGAGAGATTCGCAAAGCCTTTATTGCGGATGACGGGTTTGAGCTGGTTTCTTTCGACTATTCCCAAATTGAATTGCGTATCGCCGCGCATATGGCCGACGATCAAAAAATGATAGAGACGTTCCGGCAGGGGGAGGATATCCATAAAAAAACAGCGGCCGCTGTCAACGGAGTTCCTTTGGAGCAGGTTACCCCGGATATGCGCCGGGCGGCCAAAACTCTCAATTTTGGGGTGCTTTACGGCATGGGTTCCTCTGCTTTTGCCGAGAATACCGGTATGCCCAGGGCTGATGCCAAAAAATTCATAGACAACTACTTCAAAAACTTCTCCGGTCTGAAGGTATATATGGAAGATACCAAGGCCAAGGCTTCTAAACTGGGTTATGTGGAGACGGTTTTTGGCCGTCGTCGGCATATACCTGAAATAAACACAATGAACTGGCGATACAGACGCGAGGCCGAAAGAATGGCTATTAATATGCCTATACAGGGAACAGCCGCTGATATTGTAAAACTGTCTATGGTGGGGGTGGATGGATGGATAAAGAAAAATAAATTATCCGGCGGAGTGCGTCTGCTTTTGCAGGTACACGACGAGCTGGTCTTGGAAATAAAAAAAGAGATTGTAAAACAGGTTGCGCCTAAAATAAAAGAAATAATGGAGCGTGTTGTTCAGCTCAAAGTGCCTTTGGTGGTGGAGGTCAAAGCGGGGAGGAGCTGGGGGACACAGGAAATAGTGACAAGAGATAAGTAACTAATGTTGTTATTGCGAGGAAGCCTATACTTTTATTTGCTGAGCTTGTCGAAGCAATACAATAAAAATATATGCAGTGGAAATGGTATGTATATATTATTCGGTGCGCAGATAAGTCGTACTATACAGGACTAACGTGGAAGCCGGACAATCGGTGGTCACAACACTTATCCGGCTTAGGTTCAAAACATACAAACAAACACACACCCGAGGCGGTGGTCTATATAGAAGAATACGAAAATTTAGGACAAGCCAGAAATAGAGAAAAACAAATCAAAGGATGGTCCAGGATTAAGAAGGAAAAACTTATAAATGGAGAATGGGGGAAATGGTAACCCCTCGACAAGCTCGGGGAATAATATCGCCTGGGCAAGTCGAGGGTATACCCCCAACTTATTCGCTGAGCTCGTCGAAGCGATACAAATAACTTATAAATTATGCCTGAATTACCCGAAGTCCAGACGATTGTAAATTTTTTGAAGCCCCGAATTTCAGGTAGGAAAATTTTAGGCGTGGAAATATTGGCCGACAGAGCCATCCGCGGCCATAAAAATAAAGCCGATGAAATTTTATGGGAGGCAGGGTTAAGTCCCCTGCGGAGAGCAAGTGAGCTTTCTGAAAAAGAAATAAAAAATTTATATTCTTCCGCTAAAAAATTTTTAAAACTTTCCATAAAAAAGGGCGGCACCAGCTCCCGCAATTACCGCAAACCTGATGTACTCATTTTTGTCCGAAACACCAAATATAGTTATTAGTTTTTAGTTATCAGTTGATAGAAAATTAGTCCTAAATCACCGACTTAACTATTAACTAAAAACTAGTAACTTGTAACTGATTCCAAAACCTGTCAATACCTACTTGTTAACAAATATCCCGCTAGGGACTGCCTATTTATGTCAGACTCTGGCCACGGGGGCGGTGAGCGTAAAGCCGGGCGCGTGCGGGATGGTGCAGACTGCGCCC
>CAYHON010000048.1:0-222 GCA_964358425.1 uncultured Candidatus Saccharibacteria bacterium
AGCACACTGCTAATGTGTTGACCCCTCAAAAGGTCCGTGGGTTCGAATCCCACCCCTTCCGAGTTGACTTAGGAATTGTTTATTGAAGAAATGGAGAGCTGGCCGCCTCGCCCGTAGGACGTAGCCAACGGGCTACGGCCGAGGGAGCGGCTTAAGGCAACGGTTTGCTAAACCGTGCTCTCGTAAGAGGGCTCAGAGGTCCGAATCCTCTCGCCTCCGTTT
>CAYHON010000048.1:322-2014 GCA_964358425.1 uncultured Candidatus Saccharibacteria bacterium
AGGGAGACTAAACCGTGCTCTCGTAAGAGGGCTCAGAGGTCCGAATCCTCTCGCCTCCGTTTTCTAATCAGAAAGAGAAGTTTGTCTGCCTACGGCAGATCTCCCGCAGGGAGACTAAACCGTGCTCTCGTAAGAGGGCTCAGAGGTCCGAATCCTCTCGCCAGTTAGGAAATTCTTATTTATGGAAAAATTTAAGTCCAGAGCATCGATAAAAATGGACCCGGGAGTGCTGGAAAAAATCCTCAAAGAAAATCCCGGAATAAAACACAACGAGGAATATTTTTTGATTGATGTTGAAAGTAAAGAAGGAAAGCAAACGCATTACATACCGAAAAGAAATTCTATGGAACTTAAAACAAAAAATAATCAGTTCGTTACAATTCCTACGGAAAAAATCATAAAAGCAATTAAAAAATACCCCGACAAGCCATTAAACGAATCACTAAAACTTATTGAAGGAGATTAAATGAGCGCGGAGGTTTTTTCCAAAAGGCGCCGTCCCCGCCTCTTGAAAAAAAGATATGAAAAAAGAAATTTATGCTTGAAAAGTTTTTATACAGGCCGAACTGCGAATTGTGCGGGTCGGATAAAAAAAAGATCTTATTTTCTAAGGAATTTGTCGATCTTGCGGTATGGAACTTCCTCAACGCTTATTACGAATCAAGAATAAACAAAAATGATTTGGCGGACGCTAAATATGAAATCGCAAAATGTTCCGCGTGCGGGTTTATCTGGCAGACCAATATTTTGAATGATGAATTGACGGAAAAGTTATACGGGAATTGGATATCGCCGGAGCAGAGTTTCGTAAAGAAAAAATGCGCGGATATCTCGTTATTTTATGGATACGCCAGGGAGGTGCGCGATATCTTTTCTTTATTGTCGGTAAAACCCTGTGAAATTGATGTGTTGGATTTTGGAATGGGGTGGGGGCACTGGTGCTTAATGGCGAAGGCCTTCGGGTGCAATGCGCGTGGATTTGAAATATCCGGAGAGAGGGTGCAATTCGCAAGAAAAAACGGGATAGAGGTAATTGATAATTTTGCCGGCGTTGCTTCTTACAAGTTTGATTTTATTAATGCCGAGCAGGTTTTTGAACACATAAACAATCCGTTGCAGACATTGAAATTTCTCGCGCGCAGTCTAAAAAACGGGGGCCTTATCCATATTTCTGTTCCAAACGGAAATAATATTGAACGGGAATTAGCAACGCCCGGATGGAAAATTACCAAAAATCCAATTCATCCGTTGGAACATATAAATTGTTTTACGCATCGGACATTGGTTAAATTGGGGGAATCGGCGGGTCTTGAGCCGGTCAGACAACTATTTTTGGCATCCTGCGGATATGGTTTAAAATCTTACATTAGGGGTATCTTGGGAAAAAATTATCAGCAGTATTTTGGCACTTCGTTGTATTTCAAAAAGAAGCAGTAAAAATATTTTATAAAACTAGCCAAGACAGAAGGCAATTAAAAAAGAAATTGGAATTATACTAGATTTTTGCGCTATAATGGAGAGGTGGCTGAGCGGTCGAAAGCGGCAGTCTTGAAAACTGCTGAACCTTCACGGGTTCCGTGGGTTCGAATCCCACCCTCTCCGTACTTCGACAGGCTCAGTACTTTGTACTTCGACAAGCTCAGTACTTTGTACTTCGACAAGCTCAGTACTTTGTACTTCGACAAGCTCAGT
>CAYHON010000048.1:2114-3550 GCA_964358425.1 uncultured Candidatus Saccharibacteria bacterium
ACTTTGCGCCAAATTTATGACAAGTTGGTTTGTTTATGTTCTTTTTTGCGATGGGAAAACTTTCTATGTCGGCATGACCGATAATTTAGAAAGGAGAGTGTTGCAACATAAAAATAAGTATTCTACGTTCACCAAAAAGTTTTCCCATATAGAGCCGGTATATTCAGAAAAATTTTTCACTCGCAACGAGGCAGAAAATAGAGAAAAACAATTAAAGGGATGGTCTGTCGCAAAAAAGAAAGCATTAATTGCTGGCGATAAAGAATTGTTGGTAAAACTAAGCAAAAGTACTGGATTTGTCGAAGTATAGGGCGGGGCGTTAATGGTGAGCCTGTCGAACCATCCCACCCTCTCCGCCATTCGACAAGCTCATGGCGTAGCCATGGTACAGTCGAATGCCCTGAGCGAACGAAGTGAGTCGAAGGGCACCCGGTTCAAAGTTCCGGTAATCGTCCCCGCCAGAAGTCCAAGTTAGAACCTACATAATTTAGTAAAATTACTTTATGAAATTCGGCATTATCTTACAATCAAACAAACCGGAGCATGCGTGGAATACTTTCCGTTTGGGAATCATCGCGCTCAAAGCTGGCCATCAAGTAGAAATCTTTTTAATGAATGAGGGCTCGGAGCTGGACACTATTCCCGATACTAAAGATTTTGATATTTCCGCAAAAGTGTCGGGATTCAAAGAATTGAAAGGCGAAATTTATGCTTGCGGCACCTGTCTCAAAGTGCGCGGCAAAGAAGAAAGCAAAGTTTGTCCCATTTCCACGATGTCTGATTTACTCAAGATGGTCGAGGGGTCGGATAAAGTTTTAGTTTTTGGCTAAAAGATAAATATGAAAAAAATTATTTTCAGCACGATTGGCATATTGGGAATTTCTCTGCTTTTTAGCGGAACCGTCCCTGCGCAAGGCATGATGGGTTTTTCGAGTTCATCTCCCGATAATGTCGCCATACAAAGCCAACAACAAGAAGAACAAGAGGGCAAAAACTTTTTAGATAGCCTAAGTAATAAAATAGTTACTTGTTCGCAACTCAAAGATGCAGACTTTGAAAAAATTGGCGAATATTTTATGGGTCAATCCATCGGAGATACTTCAAGGCACATTGCCATGAATGAAATGATGAAAGGAATGATGGGTGAGCAGGGAGAAGAACAGACACATTCGGCTATGGGTAAACGTTTGAGCGGTTGCGATACTTCTGCCGCATTTCCATCGCAAGGTACGGGCTTTGCGCCTATGATGAATATGATGTGGGGAGGGTGGTCGTCTCCCTTTGGTTCTAATCAATCAAACAATTCTATGATGAACTTTGGATTTACGCCTTTTGGCGGGTTCGGTTGGATTTTAATGATCGTCTTTTGGGGCTTCATAATCTGGGCGATTATCGCTTTGGTAAGGGGCGGTTTTGGCAAGGGTCATATGTGTGGA
>CAYHON010000049.1:0-3322 GCA_964358425.1 uncultured Candidatus Saccharibacteria bacterium
TTTTTCATTAATACATTTTAACTCAAGTGTCCTAATTCATAAAGGAATGAGCCATTTTATTTTCGTTGCGATACACTTTTAAAAGTTTTCTGGGAACACTACGGCACCCGTCGAGCCGTGATTGAATACAAAATAAATCGGTGGTTTGGGGTGGGGTGAGAATAAAAATATTTTTATGGACCGTGTTTTTAACAAGAATAAAAAAAGTTTTGACAATACTTTATTAATAGCTTAGAATGGTAAAAGTTTTTTGTTATCTTAAAAAGGAGGTTCCGGTGTTGAATAAATTTTTTGTCGCCTCGTTGTTTTCTGTGGTTGCGTTTAATTCTGCACATGCCGGTTTTAATTGGAACAATACCGATGGTCAATGTTCCGGATCTGGTGAGTTTAATCAAACTCTTGTAGAAAACGCTATAATTGAGATTGGAGAAATACCGCGAGGGAAGACCGGTATTTTTATTCATTTAAGGTCCCTTAAAGATTTAGATATTCAACTATATGATAAAGAAAAACCATTTGATAAGGGAACAAATCAAGAAATAATTGCGTGGCCGAATGGAATATTAAATGGTCCTTATAAATCAAATACCACTTATGCGTCCATGGATATTGAGTGGTCTGGTTATAAAGGAGATTGCCTTAACTTCGATTATGGCACAGAGAATTATAATGTTTGTCCTGGTGCAAGCCCCGGGAATGAATATATCATATTTAGTGAAACCAAACGGGATTTAATAATGAAGGCTTATGCCTTTCGTTCAGGGAATGCAGCGGTAAACTACCGTTGGAGAGGTACCGTGGATTGCGTAGAAGGAGTAATAGGGCCTGCTAAAGAAGGGGAAGGAACCTTCGAACAGTTTATTGAAAGTTATATTGAAAATGGTAAGGAAAATTACGAAAAAGCTGTGACCGTAGGAGAAATACCAGCAGGTATTAAAGACATCTATATAGGTTTAAAAAGTGCGGACGATGTTGATGTTCGTCTATATGACATAAATGGTAAGGAAATTATTCATTGGCCAAATGGTATGTTGAGTGGGTCGAGCACAGATTCTGTGTCCTACAATGGGGTTGAAATTGAGTGGAGTGGATATGGTGGTGATTGTGAGAAATATGTTTGGGATTTACATAATGGACGGCGCTGTAGTTTTGGGCATGAATTTATAAAAATTAAAGGAACAACTCAAAATAAATTTATTATGAAAGCCTTTGGTTACAGGGCTGGCATCGCATCAGTTGACTATTCTTGGGGTAAATATGCGATTTTTTCTGGAATAAGAGGCAGGGTTTCTGAATATGCTGTTGATCTAATTGATGGATTTAGTGAGACAAAAACATGGGCAGACTCTAAAATGCTAAAAGAGTTATTTTACACGGCAGACCTGTTTTGTAGTGATTGTATGCCAAATAACAACAATAGCCTAGAAAAGATTACGAATAATAATGATGTTGGGTTACTTGGGGCACTTGCCTACAATGTAGCGAACTCGGTTTTATCATACTCAAGTTTTAATATACCAGGGAATACTAAGCCCTTAGGCGAGAGAATACAAATAGAGTTTAATAAAAATACCAATTCAAAAGTCTTTATTGTAGGTTATAGTTCCGGCGGGGGAGATGCACAGAATATTTTTTGGAAATTGAAAGACATGAATATTCCGGTAGAAATGGGTGGGCAAATTGATAGTGTTGAATTAGGGGGAGATGCTGATGTTCCTGATAATGTAAAACGAGCTATTGGTTTTTATCAAGAAGATGGTTTCCCAAGAGGAGAAAATCGTTTATATCCAGAGGGTTCTATTAGTAAGATCGATTTTAGTAAATCAATTGTAACTAATTACATTGTTTCCCTTCCACAAGGACCTTCTGATGGTTCTTTTGCATTTCACAGAAATATGGATAATGATAAAAGGGTGTGGCTTAAATTATTAGATTATGTAAAATCATACAGATGAAAAAATATAAATCATTAGGAATAATATTTGTTTTATTTATAACAGTTATTACAGTTGCTTACCTTCCAAAAAGCAAAAAAAGTGTGCAGGTTGCCGAGATGGAAGTTAAGGTTGATGCTCTCGCTCCTGTCGCACAAAAAGAAGTAAATCAAACTGTAGAACCTACTCAAAACAACCAACGTGAGGTTATTAATGATTTCAAACATAAAATAAAAAACAAACAAATTAAAAATATAGAAAAAGAAAAATCAAGACAAGAAACAGGTGAAGAACGTAATCTTGAAGCGGCCCGGATTGCTGAAATTTCACAAAAAGATCAGAAAGAATATAAACACGCGTTAAATCCAGAGCATGAATTTAATTTATTAAATTTACAAAAACAAACCAATGATTTTCGTATGAGTATCAGAATACTGGATGAAGTATCTGAGATATATCCGGCGGGTGAAATTCTAAATTTTTTGATGGGTGAATATTCAAAACTAAATCTTGAAGACGAAGACAACTACAAGGCAAATGATTTTAGTAAAATAAATAAAATTAGAACGGCAATTACTTTTCTGAAACCACCACCAGAGGAAATTGATCAATTCTTAAGATTAGCAACTACAACTCAAGATTGGGGTTTATTTTTAAGCCTTACCTCTGCTATAGCAAACAATAATACCCAAGAAGCAAAGATTGCTTTGTTAGATTTAGTAAAAAATAATTCAATCAGTGCAGTCCATCCTAGGTCATCAATGAATACAGATGTTTTATCAAATTTAGAAATAAAACTCGAGGGAACTACGTGGAGTGCACATTTTATAGAAGAAGACACGCTTTGGCTTATTGATTATATAAAATTTGGTGCAACTGATAATCAAATTGAAGTAATAGTAAATAGTATCAGTAATATAAATAACCGGTACAAAAAAATGTTGCCTGTGTTTGAAACAGCCAGACTCTATGCACGATCTGAAAAACTAAAGGAAAGAGTTGATTATTTCATTGATATTGCTAATAGCACCGCTGCCAGGCCACTGCCAGTTAATCAATAAACCAACTTTCCTTACCTTATGTCACCACCTAGTGGCGTAGATGCCCCCCTCATTTCAACAGTGGTCACATGTATAATATTATCAAAGAGGTTTGTGAATTCTTCTCCAACCTGTGTGTAAGATGAATGGGTGCATTGGACTTTAAGCGGGACAGGGGTTCCGGGTGGAACCTCCACCAAAGTATTTATGGTGCCAAGATTTGCTGCATCGGTGCTACTGGTTGCTAATCCAACCCTAAGCGTTCCATCATAGATGGAACATTCCACTCCACTAACTGGAGTGCTACTACTTACAACCTCTCCATACAGACGGTATTGAATACGACTC
>CAYHON010000050.1:0-1651 GCA_964358425.1 uncultured Candidatus Saccharibacteria bacterium
TGTAGTCCTTTGAAATCAACGGGGAATTAACGCCTGGAGGGGGCGATAAAATGACCGAGAGCGAGAGGATGTATACGTGTCCGAAATGCGGCGACAACCTCTTTGCCAGCGTTGACGATCCGAAGAGACTCGGGAGCAAACCCTGGGCCCGGGTCACCATGGCTTGCGAAAGCGAGATGCACGAAGACCAGGATGGTCAGTGCGGTTTTATCACCCGGCTGGAACTTATGGTTCGCAAAGGAGAGATTGACTGGCCGGAGCAGGAAGTTCTGAATTGCGCTTTCAATCCGGGTGATGAATTTCTTCTTTGGGACGCGGACTCCCACCGGAGGAATGGTATTTCTGAAAAATATCCGGATGAAAAGCCAAGTCCGCCTCTCGTTGTAAGATACGGGCGGAAAAGAAAAAAAAGACCACCTTTGCCTGATTTGCGGATAATGCATCTGACCATGATACAGCCGCCAGAGCAAGAGAAAAAATATAAAATTGAAGAATATTTCATAAGAACGGCTCGTTTAAACGACCCTGCGCCTGATTTCCTCGGACCGTTCATAGACCGAGATTACGCTGAAGATTTCTGGCAAGAGCATTTTATCAATTTTCAAATGGAAGTCTTTTGTTGGACTGGAGACTTAGAAATTTTTGGCGACACGGGAGTTGGCGGTACGGTAGTATCCAACTATGAGGTAAACTCTCGGGAGTTCGCCGATTTTTGCGCCCGTATTAAGGATTTGCCCGAAGTCTACGAAGACTTATTTTTCCCGGAAGCTATACTGGATGACGCTCTTTGGGACATTTACGTTAGCGCCGAGGCCCTCAAACCGCCAATACCGGCCTTGCCTCAAAAAGATGAAAAATAGCTCCGCCTGTTTAGCGGAGCATTTTATTTATTATGGCTTAACGGCATAATTGATTTGGGATGGAAAATATAGTATCATTTAATCATAATTTAACTTAAAAAATATGACCTTATACGTCGTTTTAGGCATAGTAGTCTTAGTAGTTTTGTATATAATTTTCGCCTTTAACTCGCTTATCCGCAGGCGCAACCAGGCGGAGGAAGCGTGGTCAGACATTGAAGTCCAGCTCAAACGCCGCTATGATTTGATACCCAATGTTCTGGAGACAGTCAAAGGATATGCGGCCCATGAGAAAGGAATTATGGAAAACGTGACCGCCGCCCGCGCGGCAGCCCTTGGCGCCACCGGCTCGGAAGAAAAAGCCCGCGCTGAGAATGCTTTGACCAGCACCCTTAAAACTTTGTTTGCTGTCGCCGAAAACTATCCGGACCTAAAAGCCAATGCCAATTTTCTGGATTTGCAAAGAGAGCTCGCCGACACCGAAAACAAAATACAGGCGAGCCGCCGTTTCTACAACGGGGTGGTGCGCGACCTCAATACCGCCCTTGAATCTTTCCCGACCAATATCATCGCCTCCGTTTTCCGCTTTGTTAAAAAAGAATTTTTTGATCTGGAAGACTCGCATCCGGCGCAGGAACCGGTGAAGGTGACATTTTGATTTCAATCAAAATGTCATCCTGAGCACATTCGTTACACTCAGTGTAAACTCCGCGAAGGATCTCTTAGAGATTCTTCGGGCTACGCCCTCGGAATGACGCAAAAAATATGTCCACTCTCTACACCCACCAATC
>CAYHON010000050.1:1751-3304 GCA_964358425.1 uncultured Candidatus Saccharibacteria bacterium
GACCGCTCGGAGCTGGAGGGGATACTCGCGCACGAGCTTTCGCACATCGGCAACCGCGATATGCTGGTCTCCACCGTCGCCGTGGTGCTCGTCGGTTTTGTTTCCATCGCCTCCGATATTTTTATGCGCTCCATGTGGTTCGGCGGCGCAAACAGAGACGACGACAACCGGGGAGCGGGCGCCCTTGTTTTAATCGGTATAGTTTTGTCTATACTCGCGCCGATTTTTGCGTCGCTGATACACATGGCCATCTCGCGCCGCCGGGAATTTCTGGCCGACGCCTCCGGCGCACTGCTGACCCGCTACCCCGAGGGGCTCGCCTCGGCTTTGCGAAAAATCGCCAAGCACGACCGCCCGCTCAAAACCGCCACCAACGCCACCGCGCATCTTTTTTTTGACAGCCCCTTTGACGCCGACCGCAATCCGGACCAGCTGAAACGCAAAACCCCCTGGATAATAAAGATGTTTTCCACCCACCCGCCCATTGAGGAGCGGATAAAAATGTTGGAAGAGTTGAAAATTTAACGTAATAAGATTGTAATGGATGTAAGTTCCTTAAAATATCCGAAGAAAAGTCACAGAAGGAGTATTAGATTTCCTAAAAATTCGATTTTATTAGCGGAATTTATGGGTATTGAGTTTGGAGATGGAGGAATTGGCAACCCTTGGCAGGTTGTAATTACCTTGAATTCAGAAAAAGATGTGGTATTTGCAAAATATACTTTAGATTTAATTCATAGATTATTTGGAATTGACGCAGCAGTCCGAAAAAGAAAAAATAAAAATGCTTTGCAAATAGTTTCCACAAGTATCTCTCTTGTAGACTTTTTGGTATCAAAGGGAGCGGTAAGGGGAAACAAAGTTGCTCAATGTTTTAATATACCCGGATGGATACGCAGTAAAAATAGTTATGAGAAGGCGTTTGTAAGAGGACTTGTGGATACCGATGGATGTCTTTATATTCATCGACACATCGTAAACGGGACCTCCTATAAAAACATTGGGCTGTGCTTTACAAGTTGGTCCAAACCTCTTTTGGACTCCGTGGCGGGCATTCTTAAAAAACATGAAATTATATCCCACATCACCAACAACAAGAGAATCTATTTGTATAATGAAAATTCTGTGTTAAGATACCTCAAAGTATTTGGTTCTTCTAATCCAAGAATCACGGAAAAATATATTGAATGGAAAGGTGCAGGAGTGGTTTAACTGGCAGTCCTGGAAAGACTGTGTACCAGAAATGGTACCGTGGGTTCGAATCCCACCCTTTCCGCCAAGTTTTACATTCAGCGAAATTGAAAGAGCGGACGTGCGCCACCATTGAGAAAATAGCCCAAGCGTTAGATGTAAAGGTGGACGACTTAATAAAAAAATAAATATGAGCCAAACTATAACTCCATTATTGAATAAAACAAAGATTGATCCCTCATGGTCTTTTTCGGATAAAACAAGAAAAGACACGGCGTATATTACGCACGGTTATCATCGTTACCCGGCAAAATTTATTCCGCAAATAGTTTCCCGCTTGGCGGAAAAATATACACGAGTGG
>CAYHON010000051.1:0-3285 GCA_964358425.1 uncultured Candidatus Saccharibacteria bacterium
TTTCATGGGGTCTCGCTCTTACCGGCCGGCTTCTTTCGGCCTGCGTGACCGAGAGGGAAAAAGTGGTGGCGGAGTTTGTTGAAGCTTACAGCGTAAGGTCACTGCTTAGTCTGGCAGACTTGCATTATGCCAAACCCCCGATTCAGGTTCTATTTTTTGCCCGAAAAATCGGACAGGGTCCGAGAACAGTGACCTGCGATACGCACGCCTGGATTGTCGGACTGGACAGTTTTGTGCCGGCAGTATCAATTTCCAAAATGCAATACGCCATAATCCCCAAAAGGGTGTTTCTGCGGGCTCTCCGTGGAAGTGAAAAAAAAGGAGAACAAAAGTAGCCAGAGCTCGCCACAGCGTGAGCTCTTTTTTTATCCATAATTTCTTATATAATAGAAGGCAGGATGTCTGACTACAGAATCATTATTTTATCTATAACCACTTTTGTCATCGCCTGGCTGGGCTTGATTGGTTATAAGAGATCGCGCGAGCATATCGCGTTTAGTATTTTTGTGTTTTCGGTAGCGATATGGTCCGCCACTTTGAGTATTTTTTATCTGGCGCAAGGCGGCTGGGCCACCGATTTCTGGGCGCGGATAGTATATGTATCGGGCAGTTTTGTGGCCGCCTTTTTTTACCAGTTTGCCAGGATATTTGCCGATAAAAATATTTCCCGCTCTTGGCGGATTATGATTTTCGGCTCGGCTTTGTTTTTGACACTAGTATATTTATTTACGGATCTATTTATAAAAGGTCCCTTGATACAAGGGAGCGTGAGGGGTTTTATATACGGCCCGGCCCGCCCCGTATTTGATATTTATTTTGACCTTTTCTTCGTGGCTGGGTTTTTGACCCTCTACCGAGGGTATCGGCGCGAGGCGGATCTTTCCCGAAGGATGCAGTATCTCTTCTTTATTTTTGGGACCCTGGTGGGGACACTGCTGGCTACTTCAACCGCCGTTTTTCTGCCTATTTTTAATAATTTTGAATTTTTATGGACGAGTCCAATTGGCGCCGGTATATGGGTGGCGATTTTGACCTATGGCATTGCCCGCCACCACCTGCTCAATATCCGGGTTATTGCCACCGAGATATTCGTGAGTCTGATGTGGTTTATTTTGTTTATAAATACTTTTACTTTTAGCAATGTCCGGCAATTAATTTTCGGTATCGTAGTATTTTTAATAGCGCTTATAGTGGGATACCTGCTTATACGAAGTGTGATACGGGAAGTAGAGCAGAAAGAAAAACTGGAAACCTTGACCGTCCAGCTGGAGGAGGCCAATGTTGAATTGAAAAAACTGGACGCCGCCAAATCAGAATTTATTTCCATCGCCTCCCATCAGCTGCGCGCCCCGCTGACGGTCATCAAGGGCTATGTGTCGCTGATAATGGAGGGGTCTATCGGTAAAATTGAGGCTGGTACCCGCGGGGCGCTGGACAAGGTGTCTATCGCCACGGACCACTTGGTCAAGCTCATCAACGATCTCCTGGATTTGTCGCGGATGGAGTCGGGAAAAATACGGTATGAGATGGCGGAGAATGATTTTATAAAAGAAGTGGAGGAGGTAGTGCGCGAGTATCAGGAAAAAGCCCGGCAGAAAAATATCAATTTTTCGTTTCAGAACAAGGCCGGCGAGATGCTGAAGTTTGTTTTTGACAAGGAAAAAATACACGAAGTTATTCTAAACTTGATTGATAACGCTTTTAAATATTCGCGGGTA
Organism: uncultured Candidatus Saccharibacteria bacterium; assembly: GCA_964358425.1. Lineage (GTDB taxonomy): Bacteria > Patescibacteriota > Minisyncoccia > Sungbacterales > HO2-52-23 > CAYHON01. The sequence goes on from CAYHON010000051.1 coordinate 1,719, forward strand.
GGCGGGCAGGTACGGGCTACCTTAGAAAACCTGTCAGGGAAAATAAGGTTTAGTGTCAAAGACGACGGTATCGGGGTAAGCCCGGAAGATGTCCAGAAACTTTTCGGCAAATTCGCCCGCGCGGATAATGCCAAAACAGTAGACCCGGGCGGGATGGGCATCGGACTATATTTCGTCAAAAAAGTGATTGAAGACCATCGTGGCTCGGTGGGGGTGGAGTCGGAAGGAGCAGGGAAGGGAAGTACTTTTTGGGTGGAATTGCCATTGAAAAGTCAAAACTAAAAAGTCAAAATGCAAAATTATGTGTCATCCTGAGCGTTAGCGAAGGATCTTTAAGAAAACTATGTCTAAGCAATATTATGTTTATATAGCGGCCAACAGGAGTAACTCCATACTTTATACCGGCATGACGAATAATCTTGTTAAGCGAATGTATGAACACAAGAATAAACTAATTGATGGATTTACTTCAAAATATAATGTCAACAAATTACTTTATTATCAAGTTTTTGGTAAACCCATTGAAGCTATCTTAGCTGAGAAAAAGATAAAGGGATGGGTGAGACGAAAAAAGATTGATCTGATTAAAAATTTTAATCCAGGGTTTAACGATTTAATAATCCAAACAGATTCTTCGCTTCGCTCAGAATGACAACTCCGGACTACCATTTGACTTTTGCATTTTGATTTTTGAATTGTTAAGGTATATTCATGCGCACTCTTACCAAAGACATCGTCAACAAAGTTGGCGAGAAGGCGACCTTGATGGGCTGGGTGGCCTCACGGCGCGACCACGGCAAGCTTATTTTTATTGACCTGCGGGACCGTTGGGGGACTGTACAGGTGGTTTTTAGTATGAATCCTCCTGCTGGCCGCGACCTAACCAAGATTCCAGATGTTCATCGTTTTATTCAAGCAGATAGATTGAGGCCTGAATGGGTAATACAAGTAGAAGGGATAGTAAAAGAACGTCCGAAGGGCATGCAGAACGACAACCTGCCCACCGGGAAAATAGAAATAGAAGCCGGTGGGCTTAAAATTTTAAGTGAGTCTAAAACTCCTCCTTTTGCGCTGGATACGGACGGCAAAGAGATTGGGGAGGACAGCCGCCTGAAATACAGATATCTTGATTTGCGCCGCGAGCGGATGAAAAAAAATTTAATCCTGCGCGACCACACTATCGCTTTTATCCGGCAATATTTGCGCTCTCGCGAATTTCTAGAAATAGAAACACCCATTTTAACCAAGTCCACGCCGGAGGGCGCGCGCGATTATGTAGTCCCGTCCCGTTTGTATTCGGGTAAATTTTATGCCCTGCCCCAGTCACCCCAGCAGTATAAACAGCTTTTGATGGTGGCGGGGGTAGAACGATATTTCCAAATTGCCCGCTGTTTCCGCGATGAAGACACCCGCGGAGACCGCCAGCCGGAGTTTACCCAGCTGGATTTGGAGATGAGCTTCGTGGAGCGCGAAGACATTTTACAGCTTATTGAGGGGCTGGCCATAGCTTTGGTCCGCGAGGTTGCCCCGCATAAAAAAATACTCCAGACTCCTTTTCCGAGGATGT
>CAYHON010000052.1:0-3252 GCA_964358425.1 uncultured Candidatus Saccharibacteria bacterium
AATTATTCCTATAACGACGATGCCAATTAAACCGATCAATATTCTTTTTCGCAATTTAAATTTCCAGCATCATTTAGCTTGATCAACTATTGGCGCATCTTTTTTCTGGCCGATGTATAATCGCAAATCAATCGCGACCAGCCAATCTAATCCAAACTGAGCGGCCAAGAGCACGTCGTTCTCCTGATCCAGTATAAAGTTTGGTCGTCCACCCTTCGCTTCCGCCGGCAGTTTTACCTCGCCAAGTAATCGCTTGCCGTGCGCGTCAAGAAGAAGTATGGCAGGAGCGCCCAACCCATCATTCGGTATTAGTGGCATGGCCGCAATTGGATAATTATTGGAAATAAAGCCGTTAACGGGAAAATACTTCGTGTAATCAAAAGGCAATGCTTCGCAAATCTCTTTTCCGTCCTTCCAGAAATTCGCAACTATTATTGGCTCCAGAGGTCTTCCCGAAAATCCTAATCCGGAATTTTGCGCGCCATGCTGATCTCTATGCATTTCATTAAATTTAGGCCCGTTATCCGTCCTTCTATCCTGGCGATTAACTGTGCCGGAAGACCAATCAACTTCTAGTGTGTTCGCATTCTTGTTGCTCCACACGGTCGTCACGATCTTGCCGTCAGCATCGCGACGATTTGTGGCGCGAACATGAAACGCCGTCGTATTTGTATCCGCTTCCATGATCGGCCGCATGTTCGTCAGCGACCAATATGAGATAGCCGTATCGCCTAACGTGCTCTTCAACACTTTGGCTCTCTTCCAGTCGGATGCTGTGGCCGAAGCTGGCGTTAGTAGCTGCACCAGTCTGGCCGCAAGTGGATTGATACTCTTCCCATATCCTCCGTCACGCAGAAAGAAAAACCACACCACGAAGACACCCGCCAAAATGATGACGATGGTCAGGGTTCGACGAGCTTGTTGTTTCATAAATTATTTCCTCGCAATAAACACATCGCGTCGCTCGAAAAGTTTACACGCAACTCGAAAATCACCAATATTTCCATGCATATAACCTGGAAAATAAATCGTCGTCGAAAAAGGAGAACCGGCCATCTGGCACTCGGCGCTTTCGCGCGCAACTAAAAAATCGTTCTGTTGGCGATTATGCGAAGCTCTTTTATTTTCAACAACGTAAACATTCAACGTTGTCTCACCAATTGATACGCCCGATATATCACGCAAAGCTTGATAAGCGATACGAGCGCCGATTGTTCCGACGATGCCCCAATCAACAAATGTTCCACCCCATGCAACACAAGCATCACACTCAGACGACGACTCATATGGCCCCCAGATATCCGGATGCAAACTTACTACGGCGTACGCCGCCAATTCTCCTAAAATTGGAATCGATGCGCCTATAAGCGCAACGCCCGCGCCATTTTTGGCCCAAGAAGTGGGGAGACTGATTTTACCATCTACGTTTCTATCGGCGTCAGAGGAAGTTGCGATATACGTTGGCCTGGTGCCATCCACATTAGTATGTGCTTGCATCTTCGGCAGATTTTTGACGTTAAATTCGGCCATTGACGAGAGAGACCCTGATGTCTGCAAAGACCTTGTCGCAGGCGAACCAGCGGCGACCTTGTCAATAAATCCCGCAAGACACAAGAACGGATACCGCAGACTCGGTCCTTCATTGATTAAGCTCGAAATCGTCCAGCGCGAAACTTGTGTTGTTTGGTACGAATAATCGGCCACGACACTCCCACGATGTGGACTATTCATCGTTAGGAATTGACCGAGAATAAGGCCATATGACTTAAGGTTCGTATCTGGTTTTTTCTCTGTTAACCACCAACGCGCATCCAAGCCGCCTTTGCTATGAGCTATCAGATTGAAATGTCGCGCGCCAAAGCCTTTCACAATGTTCGGTAGTTTGTCCTCTATTTGAGCGCCTTGGTCTTCACGACTGCCTTGAGAAGGTTGCGAAGTGTAGTCATATTTATCGTCCGGTTTTGGAGTATGATTCAAGTTGATGCTATTATCATAAGAGATGCTCGATTTTTGCAGCATAGATGTCATACCAGACCAGACTTTTGTTCCCGCCGGATTTTTCCCATCCCAATACTCCCCCGTCGCGCCCTTGCCATGAATGAGAACGCAAGGCGACATGGCGTCGAAACTCAGCTCAACCCAGTGAATCTTGTACTTTTTGCCGTTGAATTGAAGGATATTGTCCTTCGGCGCGGGACGCGCGCCATCGAAGCCTTTTGAGAACGGCGTCTTCAGCGCGGTGGATGGCACAGTAAATTCATGGATGAGTGGTGTCGGCAACTTATGCGGCCTTAAGACCATTCTTTTCCCATTATTAAGCGTCCATAATTGCTGATACTTCGTTCGTCTTTCGCGGATCATCTTCGCCGTTTCGTTGAAAGTCATAGTGACCGGTCCTCTGTCCGGATCTACCGTGGCGCAGACGCGAATCTTCATATTTTTGGAAATAATCCCATTGTCAATATATTGCTGAACGATAGCGCCTCCGCTCTGAATATGCCGATCCACTCGCGTCTTGATGGATGCTTTGCCTCTCAACCAGCGGTTAAGTTTGCTTTTGTTGGCAATCTGATTGATCTCCCATAAATAGTTCACGTCTTTATGGAACTCTTTTTGAGGATCGTTTTCGGCAAGAGAGTATTTTTTCGGGTCAGACTCCACAGTATAGTAATACTTTGTGGCCATCCACTTGCCTTTGGTCTCCTCGCAATCCTTGCCTTGCCTATCTACGGAGTAGTCACCCGGTTCATGTGGTTTGACGACCACAATTGAAATTATCGCCTTTTTAACTGGCTTGCCGTCGCCTTCGGGGTTTTCGGGGTCGGGGTCAACTTCTGCTTCGATCTTCAATGTGCCGACTTTCTGGCCAAATATGGATAAAGTAACAGTTCCTTCATGCCAATCATGTATGCCGCCACCTACGTGTCCTGTCTCCACAACAGGAAAGGGTGTGCCCAGAACATATGGCTCGCCATCAATCTGAAATTTGACTATCGAAGCGTCGCCGGACTTATACTTGAACGTTAACTTGCCATACAAGTCGCGTTCGCGAGGAGTGTCAATGGTGACAATGCGATGTGTAACCTCAATGTCTGTGGAACTACTGCTTGAGAGGGGCACAAGCACTTTTACGGATTTTCGCTTATAGACCTCCACTTCGCCTCGATTTGGACTGCCTTTGCCATCATCTTCGTCACTACCTCCGCCGCCTCCTCCGGGTCCCACTATCACGGGATGTTGATCCTCCCGATG
>CAYHON010000053.1:0-3229 GCA_964358425.1 uncultured Candidatus Saccharibacteria bacterium
ACCACCTCCACCGCGTTCTCGCACAATATTTTGGCCGTCCCGTCTTTGTCGGACACGCGGCCCGTAACCTTCAGTACCCTTTCAGTTTGCCAAATATCAGGGTTTCTCGCAAGAACTTTGGGAAATACCAAAACTTCGGCGCTGGCCGTTAAATCCTCCATTTTTACAAAAAGCATCGGATCTCCCGCCTTGGTATTGATGCGACGGATGACGGACACCAGTCCGCCGATTGATACCGTCTTGCCATTAAGCCCCGCCAATAAATCTTTCAGAGGCAGGACTTTTTGATTTTCAAACTTGGCTTTATATTCCTCCAGCGGATGCTCGGTTACATACAGTCCTAAAAGTTCTTTCTCCCAGAGCAGGCGTTCTTTTTTGCCTGCCGGCTCGGTTTCTTTCAGCCGGAGAGAGGACAAATGGACTTGATCGCCATCGCCGAAAAGACTGAACTGCCCGGCTCTAGATATTTTTTGCGCTTCGCGGTTGTATTCCAGCAAAATATCCAAATTAAAAAGAAGCTGGTTGCGCTCGCACCCCAGGCAATCAAAAGCTCCGCACCTGATAAGCGACTCCAGCGATTTTTTATTTAAATCCTTGTGCTGGACCCTTTCTATAAAATCTGTAATACTCTTAAATTTTCCGACAAGGCATCTCGCTTGGATTATGGCATCTATGATATTTACCCCGACATTTTTTACCGACTCCAGACCAAATCTTATCTTATCCCCCCCTGATACTTGTGGTGAGTTTGTCGAACCATCTTTTATTAAAGTAAATTTGCCTACGCTTTCATTTATATCCGGCGGAAGTACGGGTATCTCCATCCGGCGACATTCGCTGATTATTTCGGCTATTTTTTCTATATCTCCGGACTCGGCCGTCAGAATGGCGGTCATATATTCGCCCGGGAAATTGGCTTTGGCATAAGCCGTCTGATAGGCGACCAGTCCATAGCTTGCCGCATGAGCTTTATTAAAACCGTAGGCTGCAAAAGGTTCAATCAGTTTCCAAAGCTCCATGGCTTTGACCGGAGCCATGCCGTTTTTTATAAACCCGTCAATAAGTTTTAATCTTTGCGCCTCCATTTCAGCCGGTATTTTTTTGCCCATGGCTTTGCGCAGTTTATCCACCTCCAGCCACGAATATCCGCCCAGTTTTATGGCCGTCATCAGCACGTCGTCTTGATAGACCATGATTCCGTGGGACTGAGTTAAAATATCCTTCATCCGCGGATCAAAAAATCTGACGAGCCCGGGATTATGCTTTCTCTGGATGTAAGAGGGGATGGACTCAATGGGTCCGGGGCGATAAAGCGCCACCATGGCATTGATATCATGGATGGTGGTGGGGCGGAGATCTTTTAAATATCTGGTCATACCGGAACCGTTTAACTGGAATAATCCGGCGGTCTCGCCCCGCGCGAGCAGCTCAAAAGTTTTTTGGTCATCCAGCGGTATATTTTCTATGTCTATTTTTTTATGCTCATGCTGTTCGATTAAAGTTACCGCGTCTCCCAAAATAGCCAGATTGCGGATACCCAAAAAATCAAACTTCAGCAGGCCGGCCGACTCCACCGAGTGCATATCATATTGGGTAATTATTTTTCCGCCCTTGGGGTCAAACTGCAGAGGCACGTACTCAACCAGCGGTTTGGGCGCGATAACCACGCCGGCTGCGTGCACTGAAATATGGCGCGAACATCCCTCAAGTTTTTTGGCCTGGTCTATCACTTCCCGCACATCGGATTCTGCTTGGTATATTTTATCCAGCTCCGGCTCCAATTTCATAGCCTGGTCTATGGTCATAGGAAACCCCTGCGAGCCAATGGGGATAAGCTTGGCTATCCGGTCTCCCACAGCATACGGGCGTCCCATGGCGCGGGTTACGTCGCGTACCGCCGCGCGCGCCATCATGGTGCCGAAAGTTCCAACCTGCGCCACCTTGTCCGCCCCATATTTACGGCGGGCGTATTCAATCATGTCGTCGCGTCGATTATCCGCGAAGTCCATATCAATATCCGGCGCCGACGGTCTTTCGGGATTTAAAAATCTTTCAAAAGGAAGTTTGTATTCAATCGGGTTTATTTTGGTAATGCCGGTAAGAAAAGTGACCAAAGACCCCGCTACCGATCCGCGGATATTGGTCAAAATATTATTTTCGTGGGCATAGCGCAGGAGGTCGGCCACTACCAAGAAATACGGAGCAAATCCCTTGTCCCGGATTATTTTTAATTCATACTCCAGGCGATTCATATATTCAGGAGACTTTTCCAGATTACGGCTGGAAAATCCGCTCATAGCAAGCCCTCTTAATTCTTCGTCGTGCGTGGCCCCCGTTGATATTTTAAAATCAGGGAAAGTCCAGGAGCCAAGAGGTATTTCCATATTTATACGGGAGGCTATTTCCTCCGTCCTCTCCACAGCCTCCAAATAATCCGGGAAGGCCGATGCCATTTCATCACCCGAGCGCATAGAAAGATTGGCGTCTTTCATGGATGACCGGCCCTGATCATTCATCTTGCCGTTGGTTTGGACCGACATCAAGATATTTTGGGCATCATTATCAGCAGGTTTTATATAATGCACATCGGCCGTAGCCACCAATGGCGCTCCGGTACGCGCCGAAAGATCCGCCAAAGCAGAATTCCTTTCTTTTTGATCAGGAAAATTAAAATGCGGCATTATTTCCAAGAAAAAATTATTCCGCCCGAAAATTTCCTGATATTCGCGGATAAGATTTTCGGCCCGATCATGCTTGCGGTTTTTTATTGCCTGCGACACCTCGCTCGTAAAACAGCCGGAGAGAGCAATCAGCCCTCCTGAATGCTGGCGGAGAAGATTATGGTCCACCCTTGGCTTGTAGTAAAATCCCTCCAGATGCGCGCTAGTCACCAATTTGATAAGGTTGTAGTATCCTTCCAAATTTTCGGCGAGCACCGTCAGATGATAGCGCTTATCATCCAACCCGGGGCGTTTGTCCCGCATGTTTTCATAGGCCACATACAGCTCGCAGCCGATTATCGGCTTGATACCAGCCTTGCGCGCTTTTTTATAAAACTCCAGCGCGCCGTACATAGCCCCGTGATCGGTAAGCGCGAGCGAACCCATACCTAAATCCGCCGCCCGCGTGAGCAGGTTGTCTATTTTAGCCAAACCGTCTAATAAACTATAGTGGGAGTGAACGTGAAGATGGGTAAAATTCATTTATTTTAATGCGGTTCCCTGCCTAC
>CAYHON010000054.1:0-2973 GCA_964358425.1 uncultured Candidatus Saccharibacteria bacterium
GAGGATGTATAGGGGGTGACACCTGACCAATGCTAGAAGGTTAAATACCGGCGGTCTGTGCAGCAATGTGCAGGCAGATTGGTATAAGCCCTAGTGAATGTCGGCAATAACTATGAACAATTGTAGTTGTAAAACTTAGCCAAATGCGGGAATATCTGAGTATCTATGCACTACTCGCTATGTCGAAATAGCAGTAACAATGTGCTAGTGCAGACAATCCGCAGGAAAGATTCTAAAAGTGTAATTAATTAAATTAAATGATTCAAGAAAATAACTGGCTTCAAAATATTCCAGAGCGAATTGGCAATTATCTTGCTGGTTTTGCAGATGGTGAAGGAAGTTTTGTTGTCTCTCTCTCAAAGAGAGAAGATTATACCCTTGGATGGAAAGTTGTAATGATATTTTGTGTCTCGCAAAGAGACAAAACAGTTTTAACTATATTCAAAAAATATTTCGGATGTGGAAGATTACAATATAGAAAAGACGGGGTTTGGTATTATCTTGTTTCTAATCCGCAATCGATTCACGAAAAAGTAATACCATTCTTTAAGAGGTTTTTATTCTTTTCCGCTACTAAAAAGAAAAATTTTTCTATTTTCCAACGTATTGGGAAAATGATGGTCGATGGCGATCATTACACCCAAGAAGGATTCCAAAAAATAGTTCAATTAAGAGAAGAACTGAATATTGGAAGAGGTAGAAAAAGAAAATATGAATTGTCCCATTATCAACAATCACTTTTAGAAAATCCTCAGAGACTAGACGCTAAGATTAAATATCGTTCTAAACATTTAGAACACTAAAACTTAAGTACTTAGAGAAAATATTTAATATGATATAGTCCGACCTTATTAGCGATAATAAGAATGAGACAGAAATGATCTCATTTCTATCTAATAAAATAGTTAGAGTAACAAAATGAATTGTCCTAAGGTAGCGAAATACCTTGTGGGGTAAGTTCCCACGCGCACGAATGGTGTAATGACTGGATAACTGTCTCGGGGACCAGCTCGGTGAAAATACAATACCGGTGAAGATGCCGGTTAAGTGCAGTTAGACGAAAAGACCCTAGAAGCTTTACTGCAACTTGATATTGAATATATTTTTTAACTGCGTAGCATAGATGGGAGAGGTTTGAAGTATACGGTTTCGGCTGTGTTCTACTCGACAGTGAAATACCATTCTTTTCAAAAATATATTCTAACCAAAGTGGCAAAAACATTTTGAGACAGTATCTGGCGGGCAGTTTTACTGGGGCTGTATCCTCGAGAGCTTAAGAATTTTTTTCGGGAAAAGGTTTGACCTTTGGAATTTTAAAAGGTCGAACCTTGAGGAGAAAAAAATACCTTGAACTTTCGAATTTATGCAGCCTCAAGAGGTTTAATCCACCTCAAAAAAAATAAACAGGGGGTATTCGCTCAGTTTTTTTCGGGAAAAGGTTCGACCTTAAGAATTAAAAAAGGTCGAACCTTGAGGAGAAAAAAACTTATAAAAGGCGGGTAGAACGTTGGGAATTTGCTGGGAAAACCGGTGTATGGTATACTACTTATATTATTATTAAGTAACAAAGTACGCCTGCGGTTAATCAGCAGGGAATTAAATTTTTTTATTTTTTAATTCCCCCAGAGACTAAAAACCAACCTCCGACATCATCGGAGAAGATATAGTCCGATCTTCATGGCGACATGAAGTTCTGAATTACTCCTAATTCAGAAGCTTAACAAAATTGAATTCCAAGGTTAAACCTTTGGGACTTCTTCAAGGTTTAACCTTGAATACAATATAAGTTAAGTAACAAAAATGCCTAAAGAGTAAAGGAGGAGTTTAAAGGTTAGCTAGGCGCGAGTGGAAACCGTGCCGATAGCGTAATGGCATAAGCTAGCTTAACTGTAAGACGTACATGTCGAGCAGATGGGAAACCAGAACATAGTGAACCGACCATTCGCATTAGAAGCGGTGGAAGATTAACGGATAAAAGCTACTCTAGGGATAGACTCTGCGATAGAAATATTTAAAAGAGTCTTGTTGTCCCTTCGCGAAGTAATTTGCGATACAAAAACGGCTTATAACGGTGGAAACGCACAGGTCTCCCAAATTTATTTGGGTTCTAAAAGTGCACAATACCGTGGGAAGTTGAGAGAATATTGTGATAGTGTTATAATTCAGTATATGGCAGAAGCAATGAAGTTAACTAAACAGCAAACAAGTGTTTTAATTGGCACAATTCTTGGTGATGGTTTTTTACAAAAAACTGGAGAGAAGAATGCCAGATTGAGGCTAGAACATAGTCAAAAACAAAAAGATTATGTTTTATGGAAAGGAACGATTTTCGGTAGACTCTTTCAAGGTAAACCAAGTTTACTTGAAAGAGTTCATCCAATAAGCAAAACAACTTATAAGTATTGCCGGTGGCAATCTAGTACTTGTCCAGCTTTTGGAAAATGGCGAAAATACTTTTATCCAAATGGTAAGAAAATTATTCCAAATAATATTGGAGGTTTTTTAACCGAGCCAATAAGTTTAGCTGTGTGGTACATGGATGATGGCTACTTTAACAAAATAGATAGGAATAGTTATATTTATCTCGGTCGCATTTTGCTTCCCGAGGCAGAAATATTACAAAAAGCTATCAATAAAAATTTTGCTATTTTAGCTACTATTTATGATAAAAAAAATAAAGGTTTTGCTTTATTTTTTGGAGCTAAAGAAACAAAAGAGCTTCAAAAAATTATCAAACCATTTATTATTGAATCATTACAATACAAACTCTTTAACCCCGTAACGACTTGATCACTTTTTGTGGTCAGAGTATAATTCTTCGTCGAACAAGATTTATACTAACACGCCGACCCCTTATTTTTAATTGTAATTAAAATTTATAGGGTGATGATATAGTCTATATACTAGCCATAATATAAGAACAGGCTAGTTCCGCCCAAGAGTTCATATCGACGGCGGAGTTCGGCACCTCGA
>CAYHON010000055.1:0-2895 GCA_964358425.1 uncultured Candidatus Saccharibacteria bacterium
GCAACTACCCAGTAATCCTCATAGTCGTAGCTGCCATCACCATTTTCATCGCAGACAGCGACGACAAAAGGCATGGCGCCAACCGGACGATCCGCGTAGCTTAGGTTGCCGAAAAGCAGTTCACTGTTGATTGACAGCGGGTGATCATTAGGCACCACGCCACCATTCAAGAAAATGCCCTGGAATTCAGTAAGACCAGTTACTTCATTTTCGTCAGTAAAAGGCCTCCAGTCCAGAACATCCCACTGCACCGGGTCGTTGAAATCCAGGACTAAATTCACTGGTCCCAGATCAACGCCCATTTTGCCGGCCCCACCAAGTGCCTCTTCAATACAGCGCTCCACAAAACAGTCATCGCGGAAACTTGGCCGAAAACCATTCGTCGGGTTAATGCCGTATGGATTCTTGGCCATCAGATTTTCGGCAATCAAAGAACTCCCTATGGAGATCAATCCTCCGTAAAGGTTGTTCATCACCGCCGAAAGCCCCGGCGAAGAAGTCGGAACCGCCTTCGGATTCCACATTGCTTTGCGCAATCCAATTAGATATTGGGCTTCAGACAGGGCTACTGCGCTACCGCGATTAACCGCGATTTTGCCCGCAAGCCACTGCAAAGTTGGAAAGCCCGACCTGAACTGGACGTTGCTGCGGAGATACTTTATAACTGCATCTTCCAGCTTGAGCTTATACTCTGGGGTTAATCCTGGTATCGACCGAATTCCATCAATACCCCCGCCTGCCTCGGCGCTAACCTTTTCCGCATCAGCAATTGAGAAGTCGCTGTGCAGTCCATCCTCGTCCAGGACAACTAACTTCTGTTGATATTTTGCTAACACCGGCAAAAGCTCTTCCGGCAGTTCTCCGAAAATACTACTGGCGCCAGCCGCATCGCGATACAGATCAGAATTCTCCACGTACCAACAGAAGCCAACATTCTTTCGGCTCCACATCTGATGCAGCGGATTGCTCCACTTCCGGTCAAAGCAGACAACATCCCCAACTTCGTAGCGAGACAGCTCGGCTGCAAACAGAGCCGAACCAACGCCGAAAACCAAACACAGAACGATCGCGCACTTCCTAAACATCGCGCTGCTCCTTCCCGCCAGGCGGGAAAACCGACCAACAGAAACGAGCCCCGAAACATTCAGTGCTGACTTCATGCTACACATGACAAACTCCTTATTGTCAAAGAACCAACTTTTTCTCGGGACCATCCGCGAGAAAAGAGCTCAACCAAGAGCTCTTTTTGAGTATTAAAACACACGGCTTAATACCCAAAAAGAATCTTGGGCGCGTTGTGTTTTTTAAAATTTTATAAATTTATAAAGGGACTGTTGCCCAATAAAGGTTTCGCGTGGTTTCGCGATAAGCCACCAGCTAAAAGTTGAAAAATTGAGGAGTATCAGGTGGCTAAAGTTTCGCGTAGTTTCGCGGGGACATGAACTTATTATTCGTCAACACCCCCATAAAAGTAGGTAGTCCTTTCTAATTTATGGCAAAACCAGAAAGGACTACGTTATTAACTAAAGAGCTTTGAGGCGGCTTAGTTCTTGCAAGAGTATTTGCAAGTGGCCTGGCGTTCCACCTCTTCGAATTGCTTCTTCAATCACTGGTATAGCTTCAGTTCGTCCTGCTTCAGATAATTCTCCCGCAACATTTCGCGCTAATCGCGGATCCCCAAAACGAATTACATCCAATAGGGTCTCAAGAGCTTCCGGAGAATCTCTTTTCACCAAGTGTTCTGCTAAGGACCACATATTCGCCCCATCCGTCTCAACCCTCACCCTTGCAATCAACGCCTCGGTCGCTCGCGGTGTCTCAATCTGTCCCAGTCCGTTAATCGCCCAACCGCGGATTGTCACATCCTCCTCAATTACCTTGGCCAAAAAATCAACTGTCTCGTCAGTCGGATACCCGCCAAGCGCCGTCGCGCAAACACCACGCAGTTTTGAATACTCGTAAAACTTCTCAACACACTGCTTTAAATACGGCGCCGCGTCAACCTTCGTGTTGTGGTTAAGGTAGTTGGCTGCATCCGCCCGCACTGCTGACTCGTCGTCTCTATCCATCAAAATCTTTATCATCTCGTCCGAAAACCGATCGTCTAAAAGACTAGTCAGGTACGAAATCGCTCTGGTCCGAACTGTCGCGTCGCCCTTTTTATCTTTAACATACCTAACGACCTTGCCGTTATGTGCCAGAAATGGCTCGCGATTGCCTGCGGTTAAATGAATTACCTCAAGCATTTCCAGTAACCGGAATCTAAGCCCGCTGTCAACCGACTCGTCAACCACTGCTTCAATCATCGCCGGCACTGCCGCGCCCCCAAGCTCATATAACCCGACTTCGGTTAAGACATACTCTTCCGCTTTTTCGTCGCTTACTTCCTCCCCCTTGGCGATCCGATTCAAGACCTGAATTATTCCTCTGGCTTGAACAGTAGTCGGCTCTTCTTTTTCCCAAGTCACCAACAAAACAACCGCCAACGCCACAAGCGCTAACCCACCGGACACCACGCTAATTCCAATTTTTGTCTTTTTGGTCATGACTTGCTCCTTTGCCCTTTTGGGCCGCTGCTTAAGGTTATATAAACTATCCGACTTACTAATAATTTAAATTTTATAATATTATTTTTCTTGTTATTATTCTCACATCTAAAGTATCGCTTGTCAACATTTGAAGAACTCTTACCAAACTCTTTAGGGAACACAACGCCAAAACCCAAAGAGCTTGGTAGCAATCCTCCAACCGATTCCCTCTCCATTTTTAAAGGGAGAGGGTGCCCAAAGGGCAGGTGGGGGTTTATCTTAAATGTAAAAAACAAATTACTCCTTCTCCGCCCCGCATTTTTGACAAATTACCTTCCCATCATTTACAACCCATTTATGCCCGCCA
>CAYHON010000056.1:0-2848 GCA_964358425.1 uncultured Candidatus Saccharibacteria bacterium
CAGCCATTGATAAAACCTGGGCTTTTTTTATAGAAAAAAGAGACAGAAATTATCTTCTGCGGGAATTTTCCGAAGCGGATATGCAGGATTTCTTAACCATGTCCTCTTTGGCGAAAGAGGTTAAGAAGGCCCAGCTGAAAATTAAGAATACGGATACGGATGATGTAATCAAAAGAGGTCGCTATAAAGGAGAAAAGCTTGATTTCCAAATAGAGGAATCCCTTCGCAGGAAAGGGGGTTTCAACGCCACTTTCAAAAACGAAATAGATTATTACAATCAAAGGGCCAAAGATTGTCCGTCCTGTCTCTGTCCGCCGATGGAAGCCAAACTGGATTCTCTGCCGGCCAGGCTGGAACTGTATGACCTGGATAAAGAGAGACAGTGGCTAGGGGAATATAAGAGGCAAAGAGAAAAAACGGGCGCTGACTAAAGTCAGCGCTTTTTTAATTCTGGCCCTTCGGAAGTATCTTTTACATCCCAGCCGAGTTCCTCTATTTCTTTTCTGATTTTATCCGCTTCGTTCCACTCCTTCTCGTTTCTTAATCTTTCTCTTTCCTCCGCCAAGTCTTTTATTTTTTGCGGCGCTTTGTCTACTTTAATATTTTTTAACCCTAACCCCAAAATCTCATCAAAATCGTAAAGAAGTTTAAGAATTTCTCGGCTATTCATGGCCTGGGAGTCAGCACGATAATCGGAAATTATTTTCCAGACTATCGCTATCGCCCCGGCCGTATCCAAATCGGCGGAGATGTTTTCGGTAAAATCTTTTTTATACGGCCCCATATCTTTATCTCCAGTCGTTTTTTGTTCCAAAAGACCTCGGATAAAATCAAAAATTTTTTCCAGCGCGCTTTCGGCTCCGGCCAAAGACTCCCAGGTAAAATTGAGACTGGAGCGGTAGTGGGAGGTGAGAATCAAGTATCTGAAAGCAAGAGGGCTGTAACCTTTTTTTTCTATATCCCGCAGAGTATAAAAATTACCCAAAGACTTAGACATTTTTTGTCCGTCCACGAGTAAGTGTTCCCCCTCGACAAAATATTTTACAAAAGGAAGTCCGGTGGCTCCCTCCGACTGGGCAATCTCGTTTTCGTGATGGGGGAAAAGTAGATCTATACCTCCGGCGTGTATATCCAAAGTACTGCCCAAATATTTCATAGACATCGCTGAGCATTCTATATGCCACCCCGGCCTCCCCTCGCCAAAAGGCGCCGGCCAGAACGGCTCTCCTTCTTTTTTGGCTTTCCACAGCACAAAATCCTGTACATCTTCTTTGTTGTATTCGTCGGCATCCACTCGGGCCCCGGCTTTAAGCCCTGATTTGTCTATACCCGAGAGCCGGCCATAATCCTTAAATTTGGAAATATGGAAATAAACCGAGCCGTTGGACTTATAGGCTAAGCCCTTGTCCAGCAGATTTTGAATTAGGGCAATCATCTCCGGGATATGCTCGGTGGCCTTGGGATATTTCTCGGCCGGCTGTATATTGAGCTTATCGATATCCTCAAAAAAAGACTGCTCGTACGGCTTTACGAAATCAAAAATATTCTGTCCAGCTTTTTGCGCGTCGCGAATCAGTTTATCCTCCACGTCGGTCAGATTCATTATGTGCTTTACTTCGTAGCCCGCGTGTTCTAAAGTTCGGCGCAGGACATCTTCAAATATATAGGTACGGAGATTGCCGATATGGGCAAAATTATAAACAGTCGGGCCGCAAGTATACAGCCCGACCTTTTTACCCTTCAGCGGATGGAATTCTTCCTTTTGGCGGGTTAAGTAGTTATAAAGCGTCAGCATCAGATAATTTTGCGCCATTTAAGCACTAAGTAGGAGAGCGTCATAACCATAATCATAAAAACGATAACCAGCCAGAAACCGTTGGTTTGGCGCACCAAAGGCGTATCCAGGGCGTTTATACCAAAAATACCGGCGATGGTCATAGGTATGAAGGTCATCAGGGCAAGCAGGGTCAGCGATCGGACGGCCTCATTAGTCCGGATAGTCACCAGGGAAAAGTGGGTGTCATACAGAGCGTCCAGAACTTCTTTGTGATTTTCTAAGTGGCTCCAGACCCGGGTGTATTCCCCCAGCAGTTCCGTCAGCAAGGGAGATACTTTTTTTCCGTAGAATTCGGAGCCCTGTTTTATCAGAGACTCCAGGGTCAGATGCTGGGGTTTAATGGCTTTGCGGAAATCCAGGACGCTTTTGCGAAGTGAGGATATTTTTTTTAAAGATTCTTTTTCCTGGCTGGAGAAAGCCTGGTCCTCCAGTTTATCCATCTTAAGCTGGATCTGATCCAATTCTTTAGTGAGAAAAGAAAAATAGCCGCGCAGGAGATAATAGAGGAAATGGATGGGAGAGTGTCCGTATTGGTCTTCAATAAAATCATCTTTATTCTGATGCCAAAAATCTTCCAGGAGCTTATTGTTGTCGTATTGCACGGTTATCAGGGCGTCCGGCAGAAGGATAAAATCAACTTCGCTGGAGACGGTTCTACCCTGTTTCTCTATAAAACTCGGAAAGTGCAGAATCATAAAAAGAGATTCGCCGAAGTTTTCCACCCTCGTCCGGATAGTCGGCTTTATGATTTCCTCCAGGATAAGATTGTGTATTTGGGGAAATCTTTCTTTAAGCTCCTTTTGGTCCTGCCTGGTCGGGTTTATAATGGATATCCAGGGGAGATTTTTTATTTTAAGCTCGCGCATGGCAATAAGTTAAATTTAACTGCCTTAATTTTAACAAAGGAGCGGAGGGAAGTCTATCAACAGGTTTTCTTGGGTTACTGCTTTAACCCCGCGGTTCCCTCGGTAGCATTCTCGAAAACACGTTCAGCTCGTCCAGCGACTCGCT
>CAYHON010000057.1:0-2805 GCA_964358425.1 uncultured Candidatus Saccharibacteria bacterium
CCGCAAGCCGGATCCTATCGGAAAAATTTCTCCCCGGCAAACACGTCGTCTTGGAGACTCGTGACGTAGCAGCACATCCTGCCTTAACTCAATTTATAGGACAACAACAGCCTATCGCAGACAAACCATCTATCAGGGTGGCAAAAGACACACATACCGAAACCGTCATAAACGTGGGGGGGCTGACCGTTCCCGGTTTGTTCGTGCTGACCGATACGTACTATCCCGGCTGGATTGCGGCAGTCGACGGAAAAGAAACACCCATCTTCCCGGCAAACATAACACAGCGGGCAATCGTTCTTCCTGCGCAGTCGAAAGAGGTCATCGTTGCCTACCAACCCCGAAGCGTGGCGTGGGGACTCATCATATCCCTTATTGTGGAATTCGTCGTGGTCCTTCTAATGGTGGTTCCGAGCGCCGTCGCGCGTCTTGGTATTTCGAAAACAACTCATCTGCTGCGTTGGGGTCGCCAACACAATCCCGAACTGTAAATGACTCAAAGAGCGGTATGCGATCATCTGGGGTTACCGAAATTTTTTCGGCTTCACGAAACGAACGAATAGCCTCGTCACATGCACCAAGATAACTTTGGGAAACGCCAAGGAGCAGGAGCGCGTCGCCTTGTTTCGTATCAGCGCCCAAACGAACTGCTTGACTAAATTCTGCTTGTGCTTCTGCAAACTTTTGGGCTCGAAGAAGTGTTTTGCCAAGTGCTAAGCGCCCGGCTGCGTAATGATCCAGAACGTCGGAAAGCATCAGGTGTGGGTATCGGGAAAGAATACCACTTTTGGGGTCATGAAATGAGCTCCATAGCGCTAGGTTTACGCGGTACATCGAATCGACATCCGGAAGATTTTCCTTCGTCGTTACCTGATAGAGGAGTCCGTAGGGAACCCAATACCACGACTCACCGACGGGAAACGGAACGTTAGAAAATAGAGGAACCCGATCGCCATTGGCTTCCACAAATTTTCCCGCAAAGCCACTTGTTGTTTGAGAAGGAATCACAAGCTCCGGAAACCTGATTCGCAGAACCTCTTGGTAATCAGAACTGTTGAGCCGTGACGCGTGTATCAAACGAACGTCCGGACGCACGTTAAGAGCGTACCGTACATACTGTGTGGTGAAAAGCGGCGTATCAAAAACAAGAAGGACGATTGCGTTCGGGGGAACGGATGTAATCATGTCCGTACCTAAGCCTTCGGCAGTTTTATCGTCCCGAATACCCCAAAATCTCCACACCGTGGTAAAAAGCGACATACCGATCAGAGCAAACAGAAGTATCAGCATACTTCCTCTCACGAAACGACTGCGGATAATCTCAATGACACGATGGAGGCCAACGCCGGCAAGTATCGTAATAAGAAGGTACGTGGGCAGCAGGAACCGCTCGTATGTCCCAAGAGAAAACCGGCTCGAAAGGGGGAAACTCGCGTAAAAGAAAAATCCGGGTCCCAAAAAAAATAACGCAATGAGCCAAACGATAGCCACTCTCCTTCGTACTACCCAAAGGAACCACATCCCAAGTATTCCTAATAGGAGCGCGGCCCATCCAAAGTCAAGCAGAACGAACTGCGCATAGGCTTTCACCGCGATAAGCCGGGGTAACAATTCAGGCGCAAACGCGCCCCCAGAGATAAACGTCCCGTAGTCACGACGTGTTATGAGTCTGACGAAGTGATCAATATCGACTGCACGGTCCCAATTAATAATTGCATCTGACCTCGCCGCAATAGGAATATATAGATACGGTACAAAACCAACAAGAAACAAAAGGGCAGTGACCCCAAGCCTCCATCGATTACGAAGTAACTGGTTTCGTGCCGATATGACCCAGTAAAAAACCGCGGGGCCCAAAAATAGAATCACATGATGATGGGAAAGAGAAAGTCCGGCGATAAATGCGAGCATATATACGTGGCGCCAGCTGAACCGTTCGGCGAGCTCTACGACAAGATAAAGTAGGATTATCACGAAAAGATCAAGCATCGCAAACACTTCGGGTGTCACGCTATAGAGAAAAAAAAGATAATTCCCCAAAAGAAGGAACGCGGTGACGAGACCGGCAAACGTACGCTTGGTCAGCCGGGTAACAATCGCATACGAGAGGCCAACGGTTATCGCATGAGGGAGAGAAGAGAGGAGCGCAATACGCCAAGAAATAGTCAAAAGCGGGAGTTTGGTGAGTATATATCCCAACAACGTGTAGAGCGGATACCCGGGGGGATGGGGGACCCCGCCCAAAGCAGCTGCAGTGACAAGATCTCCGCTATCGCCCGTATAAATTCCCGTTGCCTGAAAGAACAGAAAGAAGATGAGTGAAATACCCGATACCAGTAGCGGAGTCAGCATGAAGGAATTATAGCAGAGATTTTCTGCACAGATCGCAACAGCGGAATATGTTTACTGGATGCAGAAGAAACAATCTGTTCCGCCAGTCCCCAAGGACTTGCAGTTGGTGATCGTCGTCCCACCGCTTTGGTCGTAGATCGTATTCGGATCTTCTTGGAAGGACTTGGATTCGGGTTTGAAGCATGTGGTTATGGTTTCACTCGTTTGCGAATAGATATAAATCTTGTTGAGATTTCCGGTTCCGGCAAGATCCCAAAATCTCGACTTGAGCTCTCCTGCGCTCACAAGTTCGGTGACTGCAGAACTAAAGGAGCTGTACACCGTGCCGCTGGTCGGGAATGTACTCCATGGAAATGCACCTTTGGTAGAATAGTAGCGCAAATTCGCATTGTAAAACTCCGAAACCGTATTACGAAGCGACGTATCCCGGCCTTTTTTGAGTTGTTCAAACGG
>CAYHON010000058.1:0-2750 GCA_964358425.1 uncultured Candidatus Saccharibacteria bacterium
GAAAATCGAAACCCCGCTTTCGCGGGGTTTCTCGAAGCCTTTCGGCACTTTGTATGTACAAGTATAGCAAACTAGGGAAAGAAGTCAAGAAAAAGTTCCCCGAGTTCAAGAAATAAAAGCAACTTTGACAAATAGTTTTTTTTATGTTATACTACCAAAATGGAGCCAAATAGGGAATTGTCCTTATTTTGGTTTGATTTTTGAAAATGAAATAGGCGATGCGCAAATGTTTGTGCATTGTTAAATGGTTAAAAAATGACCCTTTTGGGGTTGTAATATAAGGAGGATTGAAAATGGAAATAGAAATGATCTTAGGGTATGTTAAGTTGGCAATTATTTGTTTTGGGATTGGGACAGTATTGTTTAAATCAGTTATTTTCCCAGAAAATGGTAGGATCTATATTCGCGTATTTTTTAATGGCTTTTTGGGGGCCTTTGGAAATATTGATGAGTATAAATGGGAGAACAATAAATTAATTCCATTAACAGATGAAGATAAAGTTCATAAACCAGGGTTTTTTTCTAAGCTTTGGTCCAACATATATTTTTGTCTATGGCCACTTATTAGACTCCACCATATTGAATATACAGATTGGAATTTAATAAAAATTGGCGACAAAAATAATGACCGTACTATTTGGGAAGATGTAGCCTCGGGTCAGTGTGCGATAGAGAGGCTTTGTAAGTCTGACAGCCTAGAATTTCGTATTGTTCTTTTGGCGATTACTCAAAACGTTAGAGCTAGGGGTTTAATAGGAAATTTTGTAATTCAAAGTAATACAACAATCGATGTTACAGATCCACAACGTCTTATTTTTACAACCGGCCTTAATGACGCCTTTAAGCTTCTTAGGGAAGGAATTAATAGTAAGGTTTTAGAACTTGGCAGTGAATCTGAGATTGTTGGGTTGGGTAGTCTAAAAAATTTCTCTGCAAGAGTGCGTGGGCTAAATAAAGGTACTGATAATGATAATCAATTGGATGGACTTGAAGAAGTGGGTGGTTTTAAAGTGGTGCATTCAGATTTTGTTGCTTTAATTCCTAGCGATAAGGCAACTCAGGACCTAATGGAGTCTTTTGGTTTAGTAGAAACAGCTAAACAAACTGGTGAAGCAGCTAAAATAAAAGCCGCAGCCGACGCCATAGCTCTTGAATCAACAGAAGGGAAAAATATAGATCTTGCAAAAAGAAGACTTTTAGAAACAGGTCTAGCCAAGGAGGAGGCTGGTGGAAAAGTAGTTCGGGTTCCTGATCCGAATTTACAGATACCTACAGAAACCGCTAAGGCGCTTGCAAGTTTTAATGGTAACGTTTTGATCGTGGGTAATAGTAGTTCAATGCCCATAATTGACGTCAATCAAAAGAAGGGAGACTGAGATGAAAACAAGAAGAAGGTTAAATGGACGGGTAAAGGTATTTCTGGCTGTGCTAGCCATGCTGGCAGTATTTTTTATTGGATTTGGTGTCGCGAGCTATTATAGCACACCCAATAAACCACCAGCCAAGTTGGTTTTACTCGAAGGGCGACCAAAATCGTCCTTAGAAAAAAACACAGAGCTTGCACTGCGTCTAGAAAACGTGGTGCAAGCAGGAACAAAAGAAGAAGGGGAAAAAACTGGAGAATCATGGACTACTGAAAAATTAGTGTTCATTGGTGTTATTCTTTTTTTAACTTTTCTTTTCTGGTATTACCGCGACAAGGATGTGCATTTATCAATGCCACATGTTTCCTTACCCAGCCTAAAGACAATTGCCTGTGTTATTTTGGTGGTTGTGGTAGGAGTGTGGTGGTGGAGGGGCAGAGAGGCTGAAAAGTCTTTGGTGCCCGTCTTTCATGCGGTTACGATTGATGGGTTTACGCCTGTTGAGTCGTGTATAAATCCTTGCACGCTTTATTATAGGATAGAATGGCCCAAAGTTACATTTTCGACCAACGGAGAAGATCTTTGTAGGCTGTATAATGGGAGTAATGATTGGATTTGCGGAGGACATGTAAAAAATGCGCTACCCGGACCAGTCCAACTTAAGTCTAAAACCCCAAACGCTACATTTTGGATCTATAGACCTAACAACTTAGCGTGGCCGGTCAATGTTTCTGAAAGAAGTGGGGAGGAAGTAAAAGAAACAAATATTGGTGGGCTTACCAACGGATACAGTAACAAATACGATTCTTTGGTAAGAGAAAAAGCCAAGGAATATGGGGTTGATCCAATCTTAGCATTAGCAATGATGCAAGCTGAGTCGTCGGTTAAACTAGATGCGGTTAGTGAAGATGATGCCATTGGGTTGATGCAAATTATACCCACAACTGGTTTATTAAAGTGTAAGCTCACTAGAGAGCAACTTTTTAACCCAGAGGCAAACATTAATTGCGGGGTAATGATAATATCGCAACTATTGGATAAGTACAAGGAGAATGATGAAAGAATTAACTTAGTTATCGCTGCTTATTTTTGTGGCGAAGGTTGTGTTGATCCTTTATTGAAAGAGCATGTTTATTTTTACAAGCTTTTTAAAGATTTAGGTCCAAAAACACAAAATCATGTTTCTAAGGTGAATGCAAAAAAGAAGGCCATAGAGGAGGAGGCCATAAAGGAGGCCAAAGAGGAGTCAGTATAAGAGAAGGGCAGTCTTGAGAGATCGAGACTGCCCTTATTAATTTGTATTAGTATTTTCTAATCCAAGAATGCGGGGATAGTATTTTCTAATCCAAGAATGATACCCAAATGAGTGTATCATACCGGTGATTT
>CAYHON010000059.1:0-2625 GCA_964358425.1 uncultured Candidatus Saccharibacteria bacterium
TATGGAGACCTCTGAAAAACTCTAAAAAAGAATCATTACCGTTGGAATCCTCGCGCATCATTTCTGCCAGTGACAGAAATGATGAGGTCAAGCCCCCGACTATTCGGGGGACTCCAAGCGCAGTTTTTATTAAAATTATGGGGTTTTGCAGAGGTCTCTATGGCCTTAACCCCGTTAGAGATAGGATACGAGCGATGAAATAAAAATAAAAATGGCAACTTACTTTTTTTATCATAATAACGCATGAGCAATGGTGTCAAATCTCTAACGGGATTAACCGAGCTGTTGAGCAGACCTGTACAATTTATCATGTTTGGCGGCAAAGGAGGCGTGGGCAAAACCAGCATGTCTGCCGCCACCGCTCTTCGGTTTGCCGATGAATACGCAAACCAGCGAGCGAATAAGAAGATACTGATCTTTACAACTGATCCCGCGCCGTCGCTGGCCGACAGTTTTGATCAGCCGATAGGCAGTGAACCGACGGCAATAGCGGGCGCGACCAACCTTTTTGCGATGGAGATAGACGCCAAGAAAGTCCTAAAAGAATTTAAAGCAGAATATGGCGCGGAAATTTTGGATATTCTGGATAAAGGAACATATCTATCCAATGAAGAAACAAAGGACATATTTTCGCTGGATATCCCGGGGCTGGATGAAGTGATGGGGCTCAAGAAAATTATGGATTTTATGGCCAGCAAAGAATACGGACTCTACATTGTGGATACGGCCCCGACCGGCCATACGCTCCGTCTGCTCTCTCTTCCCGAGCTTTTAGACGACTGGATAAAATTTTTGGCCGGCCTGCGCTGGAAATATCACGCGATAGTCAGGCAGTTTGCCAAGGAAGAGCGCGTTGAAAAGGCCGATAAGTTTCTGCTGGAAATGAAAAAGACCGTCAATCAGGTGCGGAAACTTTTACAAGACGAGACCAGAACCGAATTTATTGTCGTAACCATTGCCGAGAGTATGGGAGTCCGCGAGACCGAAGATTTAATGAAGCAACTGAAAGAATTCCATATCCCCTCCCGCCACATTATTATCAATAATATTTTTCCAAAAGAAGGCGGCGATTTTGTAAAGACGCGCCGAAAGTCGCAAGAGAAATATATCCGTGAGATTAAAGAAAAGTTTGCGGGTCATCGCGTCACCGAAATCGCTTTACAGCCAAACGAGATTCAGGGCATTGAAAGTTTGCGAGCTTTAGGAAAACGGTTGTTTGATTGATGCCTGCTGACAATGTATAAAGGTAGGAGGTGGAAAGTGCTCTCATATATGACAAAACCAGAGGGAAAATATCTCCACTGCGTTATCCAAGGCAAAATTCCTAAGGATCGATTTTCCGCCAAAGGCGGATCTCCGCCCAAGGCGGATGCGCCTCGGGAGCACGCCTCGGGCGGAAGCGTCATTGGTTTTGAAGGCCAGACCGCTTATGTAATTAATCAGGGAGACCTTTCCTGCCTGGTGAGCGATACCTCCTGCGACCACTATCCTTTGTGGCGAGAACACATTCTTGCCCACCAGAAACCAATTGAGGAAGCAATGAAGCATTATGACGTTCTTCCCTTTAGCTTTAGCAACATTGCCGAGACCGAAGATCAAATAAAGAAGATTCTTAAAGAAAGGAAGGATGAATTTGAGAAACTTTTTGAGAAATTTAAGGGCAAGACCGAAGTGGGGTTGAAAGCGTTTTGGCCGAATATGCAGCTTATTTTTCAAGACATTGCTCAAAATCCAAAACTGCAACGGTTAAAAAAAATGCCGGCGCGCTTGACCTATCATCAGACCATTGCCGTCGGAGAATTGGTTGAAAAATTAGTAGAGGCCAGAAAGCAAGCCGAAGCTCAAGGCATAATCAAGGTCATCGGCGATTTAGCCGAAGATTTCAAAGAACAGCCGCTCATCGGAGAAAATATGGTTTTGAATGCCGTTTTTTTAATAACCAAAGGGAGAGAAGATGAGTGGAGTCGAAAGGTGGGGATATTCGCTCAAAATTTTCCCAATACCAAGCTTAGCTGTTTCGGCCCCTTTCCTCTGTATAACTTCGTTGATTTAAAAATTAGTTTCCGGTAAGATATGTTTATTTTTGATGACCTTTTAATCTGGGTAGCCAAGAAATTAGATGAAATAGCCGGTAGAGAAGTTAATGATGAGTCAAAATTAAAAGAAGAGCTGATGAAGTTCCGCGCCCTTTTTGAAACGGATCAGATCAGCGAAGCAGAGCTTGCCAAACGAGAGGATGAGATACTGAAGAGATTAGAGGAGATACGGAAAGCCAAAGAGAATCCCGCATAATAGATACATATTAAATAAAATAATTTTTACCTATGAATCAGTCAAAAATAACCGAGTCAACCGAACTCAAGTTGAACAAGCCACCCAAGAAAACTAAAATTTTAAATCAACCCCAGACATCCAGCCCCTTAGAAAAAGAGCCGGGTCAAGGGGATAAACCCATTAAAAATATGGCTACAAAAGACCTGCTGGAAAAAGCAAAAAAGGAATTGGTCAATTTAACCGGATTTAAATCTCCGGCCGCGGTTGGCTTTAAAAAGGAGGGTAATGAGCTGGTAGCAACCATAGAAGTAATTGAGAAAGAATCTATTCCTGACGGGATGGATATTTTGG
>CAYHON010000060.1:0-2563 GCA_964358425.1 uncultured Candidatus Saccharibacteria bacterium
GGGATTCTCTTTCCAGAAAGATGAGGGGCTGGATATGAGGTATAGCCCGAAACTAAATCAGCTTACCGCCTACGAGATAATAAACAGCTGGCCGGAAAAAGAAATAGCTAAAATTATTTATGAATACGGCGAGGATAGAAATGCCCGGAGAATCGCCAAGGTGATTGTTTCCTCCCGCCGGATAAGAAAGATAGGCAGTACCAAAGAATTGGCGGAGCTTGTCGCTAAGGCAGCGGGTTTCAGGGGTAAACTTCATCCGGCTACCAAGACTTTCCAAGCCTTGCGTATTGCGGTCAACGACGAGCTGGAAAATCTTAAAAAAGGAATTATAGCTGGATACAATATTTTGAATATCGGCGGAAGGATAGCGGTTATATCCTTCCACTCACTGGAAGACCGGATAACTAAAAATTTTTTCAAAGAACAAAAGGGTTTGAGGGTGCTAACCAAAAAACCGATTGTCGCCAGCCAGGAAGAACTTCTTAAAAACCCCCGGGCGCGCTCGGCCAAGCTGAGAATAGCGCAGAAGATTTAAAAATTATTTTGTATTTTAAAAGTAATGACCACACTTGTACTTGCCCAGAAAAAAATAAGATCATGGTGGCCGGAAAGAAGCCCGGCTCAGGCCGAGGATTGGTTCTCGGGGGTTAACCGCAGGGGTATGATAACTTACGGCCTGATGTCGCTTGCGGGGATTTTTATATGTTTATATTTAATCTCTCTTTATGCTACCTTTGATCTGGGGTTCAGCCTTAAAAAGATAAATCCGCAGATTACTAAAGCCAGTAAAGAGGTGCTTATGGGAGAGCTTACTCTGCGCAATACTCACACCGACCTGACCCGAGAGAAAGATTTGTATGGTCAGATGGAGGAAATATCATCTCTAAAGTATATATTTACTGAAGCCGGCGAGGTTTCTTATCAGATGCGTTAGAAATCCGCTATCCTAGCCAACTACTATGAAAGGTAAGTTTGATATCGTCAGCAGAGGACGGATTAACTGGGTCCTCTTGTTTTTTTTGATGACCTCTCTGATACTCATCGGCCGTATGTTTCTGCTGCAGATAATAAACTACCGGGAATATGTGGATGCGGCCTCCCGTCAGCACCGCTTGGTGGAAGATATTTTTTCCGAACGTGGGGAAATTTTTTTGCAGGATAAAAACGGGAATTTGATACCCTCGGCGCTGAACAAAATCCAAAAAAATTTGTCGGCTTCTCCCCGCGAGATAAAAGACCCGACTGAGACATCCGAAAGGCTGTCTAAAATAGTTCCTTTAGCCAAAGATGATATTTTTAAAAAACTATCCTCGGTCAAGGATTCTTACGAAGTGGTTTTAAAGGATTTGGATACTGCGGCCAGCGATCAGATAAGTAAATTAAAAGTCAGCGGCATATTTTTGGAGGAAGAGCAAAAAAGGGTTTATCCCCATGCGTCCTTGGGAGCGGCGATCTTAGGTTTTGTGAGCAAAGATAAAGATGAAAACGAAATCGGGCGCTACGGTGTGGAAAGTTTTTATGAGAAAGAATTATCCGGCCGAAGGGGTCTTTTTGAAGGAGTTAAAGATGCCGGCGGATCATGGATTGCTTTGGGCGACAGAATAATTCATCCTCCTAAAAACGGCTCTAAAATAGTTCTAACAATTGATTACAATATACAACTCAAAACCGAACAGGTTCTCGCCGATATTCTGAAGAAATGGGGCGCTGTGTCCGGAAGTATCTTGGTGATAGATCCCCAGACGGGACGGGTGCTGGCTATGGGCGTGAATCCCACTTTTGACCCCAATGAGTTTTTTAAGGTAAAAGACTACGGGGTTTTTATAAATCCTTTAGTGGAGTCTATGTATGAGCTTGGCTCGGTTATGAAGACGGTAACCATGGCGGGGGGGTTGGAGGAAAAAGTGGTAACGCCGGAGACAACTTACACAGACCCCGGAGTTATCCAGATAGCCGGTTATAAAATTTCCAACGCCGACGGCAAGACCCACGACCTGCAGACTATGACCCAGGTGATGGAAAAATCTCTCAATACCGGCGCGGTGTTTGTGTCCCAAAAACTGGGCCATGAAAAACAGCTTGCCTATTTGAAAAGATTCGGTTTTGGGGTTAAAACGGGCATAGATTTACCCGGCGAGGTGTCGGGCAATATATCCAATCTTAATTCCGGACGCGATGTGGATTTTTATACCGCTTCTTTCGGACAGGGTATAGCCATAACTCCCATCCAGCTGTCGGCGGCGGTGTCATCTATCGCCAATGGAGGCCGTCTGATAAAGCCATATATAGTTGAGCGGATTATAGATGAAAACGGCCAGGCGACTGAAATCCATCCGCAGGAAATAAGAAAAACTATTTCGGCGGATACCGCCGAAAAACTCACCAAAATGCTGGTCTCGGTGGTCAAGAACGGCTATAACGACCGGGCGGGCATAAAAGGCTATTTCGTGGCCGGCAAGACCGGCACGGCCCAGATTGCGCGCAAAGACGGGCGGGGAGGATACTCGGATGAAGTTATCCACTCTTTTATCGGCTATGCTCCGGCTTTCAACCCCAAGTTTTT
>CAYHON010000061.1:0-2419 GCA_964358425.1 uncultured Candidatus Saccharibacteria bacterium
CAAGACGCAAGAAAAAGAGGATCAGCGTATCGATCAACTAAACCTTTTTGGATAGATCCCACCTTTGATGATCTCGTAAAAAGTCAGGACGCCAAAAGGTGTCCAAAAGATTTGTAACGGTCCATCGGAGTTATAAGTTTGTAGAAGTGATCCCGAGTGGCCCCGAAAAGCTCTTTGAAAAAGAAAATAGCGCGACAAAGGCCGAGCTTTATTCCTGCAAGAGCCTCTACCTCTTCCAGGAATGCTTTGCGGACCACAGTTGCCCGGAAAATATTTACACCGGTAGCCTTGAGGGTGGCACAAAAGCGCACGGCCTGAAGACCCCGCACCCGAAGCCATTTGACTCCCGTGCGAGCAGCATAGGCGGAGATGGTTCCTTCAATGCCCGCCCGGAAACGGTAGCGATCGCGAAACTCCGGTGTCTTCTCGCAACCCCTCCGCTTCGCCAAACGAACGGCTTTACGATCATACCGGAGATAAAAATGTCTTTTCCCCAGAACAACCGGACAGGCACTGCGCCGAGGACAATCCTGGCACTCCTCCAAAACAAAGGAAGCCGTGTATCGATTCCCTTTGCCTTTGACCTTTACCGGCGCCTGTCCCCGAGGGCACTGAAGAACTTTGCCATTTTCCGCAAACTCAAACTCGACCAGGAGGAGAACCTTTTCGGTAGGCGTACCCATGACGGGAGAAACGACTTCTACTCCCATCGTCTTGGCCGCCTCGCAGTTTTCATCGCTCCCATAAAGGGAATCGGCCAAAACCTCTTCGGGCTCCAATCCCCGCTCTGCCGTGGATGCTAGCGCCGGGAGCAAAGCATGGACATCACTCTCATTTGCCGACTCCACTTGAACATGCGTAATCAGTTCCAACTTGGGAGTCAAGGCTTCTTCTTCCGCTTCGGTGCTGTAGGTCTCCATGATTTGGACTTGATAGCCTTGGCCTTTATGGCCGCTATAGCCCGCATCCGGATCGGATGGGTTCTGGAGGGAAGCGGAGGAAATTTCCTTGGAGGGCTTGACCTCAATCTCAACTAACTGCCCGTCCGCAGTTTCCTTGACCCGACATTGCTCATGCAAAACCCTCAAAAGGAGGCCATAGCTATACATGTCTTTTACTTTCGGATCTCCCGCAAAGTGCTGCACCACCCGGAAAAGATCCTCACTCACCGAAGCCAGCGTCCTTTCCGTTTCCGAGGGCTTGACCAGGGAAAAACAGCCCAATGCCTTTTCCGAAAGATATTTTTCGACTACTTCTGGGGGGAGGGTCTCGAATAACTCCGGGTACTGACGCTTCAAATTGACGAGAAACTTATGCAGACATCGAACCAAAATACCGATCCGCCCCAAACGGCGCATGTTCGACTTGATATGCACGGAATCGATCCGCTGCTTGCTCGTATCGACCTTAAATACTTTCGCCAGAGTATCGGTAATCTTCTGAAACAGGACCGTATCCAAATCATGGTCCGTAAGAATATTGCGCAGGCTCCAAAGGGTCTTCGGGCAAAGATATTTAACGCCGTCCGACTCTTCCGGATTGTCCAGCGCATAATGCCATTGAATATCAAAGGCCATGCGGGTGACGGTCTCTTCATCCGTGAGATCAAAGATCTGCTGGAAGAGAATGGCTCCGAGCATGGCATAGAGCTCTTTGCTGGGGCGTCCCAGATCGGGGGAGAAAAAGGGGGTCATCCGTTCCACAGGCAATTCCGGAAGGATTTTTTCCCTGAACAAGCCGGCCCAGGATTCGTCCAAAAGTTTACGTCTTTTGGGTCCCAGATAGCGCCATTGATCGAAAAGTTGACCGGTTTTACGATCTTTAGTATAAAACATGTGATTCCCCTGTAAATAATTGAATTTACAGGATTATTCTACCATTTTGAATGGCTAAAAACAAGAAAAAAATGACACAAAAATCAATTATTTTAGGCAGTTAATAAAATTTACTTTTTACGAGATCATCAACTTTAACTCCTTAAAAATTTCTCCATCCTCTCCTTAACCTGATAAAGCGTCTCCCATTTCTTGGCATAGCAGATCCGAACTTTATCCCATCCATCCTCTGGCCGATGGTAGAAGCTTGACCCCGGCACCACCGCCAGACCTGCTTTTTCCACCAACGCCATAGCAAAGGCTTCATCATCCTCGTATCCCAATCCATCAATGCGGATCATCATGTAATAAGCCCCGGAAGGGCGAAGCACCCGGATCGAAAGTTTCTGGAAAATCTGCAAGAGGAAGTCCCGTTGCTCCCGGTAATGTTCTCCCAGGTCCCGGTAGTAAGAATCAGGGAGGCCCATAGCCGTGATGGCGGCGATTTGGAAGGGAGTCGGCGCCGCCACTACCAGGTAATCATGAACCTTGCGGATGGCTGACATCAGGCCATAGGGAGCCACAACATATCCTACCCGCCAGCC
>CAYHON010000062.1:0-2280 GCA_964358425.1 uncultured Candidatus Saccharibacteria bacterium
GGCACATCACGAGCCTTCGCCAAGCAGGAGTGTTGTAAGTGCGAGTAGAAAAGTACGTATCATTCATTTTTGCCGTCGCCTGGGTGATGTGTTCGCCACCGGTGATCCAAATTTGTGCCAGTCCCAACCAGCCGTTATTGCCGTATTTTTTGTTACATACCTCAATCCTTCCACTCGTCGGTCTACAACTCTTCCCGCCGCCGCCTGGAACAATCGTCGTATTCAAAACGCTTGATTGACTCCAATCAGAAGATGCAACTCCAAGATAGCTATCCCACGCAGAGGAAACATTATCACCGAGTTTGAGAGTGAATGGATTGGCTGTTCTGGCCCAATGGTATCCACCCCAAGAATGAGAAGCAAAAACAGAAGTCGCGACCCCCAGAAGTAGCAAGGCAAACACAATAACGAATAACCGTTTCACAAATCCATCGTACCACCCTTGACGACGTTGTCAAGTCATGGTACAGTACAGACACTTCACGTTTGTATAGGAACTCACCAATCCTAAAGTGAAGCGCTGTATCTGCGTAAAGATAAAATTAAGATCACCAAAAGTCAGATGGAACCGCCCCGCAAGGAGCTCTGACTGGAAGGTGATTTTTTGTGTTTATGAAGCAATACATGAATCAGGATTTATCCACTACTACATCAACCCAACGCTTTGTTGGGAGATGTGTGAGTGGGTAAAAGCAATTCACCTCCTCAGACATCCCGCAACACAGGCGGGATTTTTTGTAGAAAGACTAGCTATCAAAAGTCAATAGTCCAGTTTGCTCTTTAACAACTTAACAACTTGATACTCATCTTAAACGATAACAAATAGTTTGTTGTCTCTGAGTAACGCAAAGATAATGCCGGTCAGTTTTCTGGCTACCGCTCCGTAGGCGGTCATCGGGTGTTTTCCTTCCTTGAGCTTTTGTTCATAAAATGCTCTGAGGGTGGGATTTGCCCGGGATGCAACAACGGCCGCATGCCAGAGAGCAAGCCGCAGGTATGGTGATCCTTTCTTGCTCATCCGGTTTTTGGTTCCTACAAAGTTTCCGGATTGTCGAACAGTAGGATTGATCCCGGCAAAGGAAATCAGTTGACTGCTCGTCCGGAACCGTGTGATGTCACCAATTTCTGCATGAATGGCAGCGGCAAGACCCGGTCCAATACCCGGAATACTGATAAGCGTTGAAGGAATGGTCTCCATCCGCTTCTCGATATCCGCATCCAGATCATTCAGTTGTCCGGTCAAGAGCTCGAGCTGCTTCAAGAGTAATTGAAGCTGGATCGTAAAACTGTCCAGGGCATAGGTCACCCCAAAACTGGTATGTGCAGCATCTTTGATTTCCTGCGCCTTTTCTTTTCCGAAGCGGCCGCGGGAAAGTTTGGAAACTAGATTGGTCAGTTTTCTGACGCTTAAGGATTCGAGCGCTTCCGGGGTGCTGTACGCCTCGAGAATTGCGGTTGCTGTTTTGCCAAACACCGTACTAAAAAGCGATGCAAACTCGGGAAATACCTGATCCAAAATCGTAAGAATACGTCGTTTGGTATCGGTCATTTGCAGATTCACTGCTACCCGGAAACGGGTCAGATTCCGCAGCGCAATATGTGCTTCATCCGGGACATGTGTTTCGGTGAACGATCCGAACCGGAGAATATCGGCAATGAGGAACGCATCCTCTTTGTCTGTTTTGACGGAAGAAAGATATACCTTTCTCCAGGCATCCGATTGGTAGGGATTAATGACCGAGACGCGATACCGGTGTGCGACAAGAAATGAATAGAGCGCAAGCCAATAATGTCCGGTGGCTTCCAAGCCAACATGACTGGACTGGGAATCTGCATGGAGTCGTTGTAAATACGCGAGAAGTTTTTCTGCCCCAGGGGTCGTATTGGAAAATCGGAGTGAACCACCAATAATAGCACCCGTCTCATCAATGACGGTTGCTTCATGGATATGTTTGGCAATATCAATGCCAACGTAAAGTTTGTTCATAGACTCACCTCCCGGGTAGCGGGCGGTTAGGCAAGACGATCAATCCGATGTAATCACAGTAATCCAGCCTCGTTTGAGATACGAAGTATCAAGTTGTCAAGGACAATCATTGATCCTCATCTAGCTGATGCGGATTTATGGATGACAACGGATTAGGGCCTCACTCTTTCGTACAGGCTTGTTAGCCTTGGGAGGTTGATCGAAGTCCCTAATCGTCCACATATAAACTGGTACGCATTCGGATTATACAAAGATCAGAATACGTATCAAATTCAATATACGAGGAGGTGAGT
>CAYHON010000063.1:0-2236 GCA_964358425.1 uncultured Candidatus Saccharibacteria bacterium
TCTTTCTTGCCGCGGATTGCCGCGTCTATCAAAACACGCGCAGTCTCCTGGAAGGAAGAAGCCGAGAGGAAGCTGGAGGTACTCAAAGATACCCGAGTGATACCCAGCAATATCTGATAGGCAGTCGCCGGTCTTTTACCGGTACGGACTGCCTGGAAGTTAGCCCGGCGCAATTCCTGCTTTTCCAGCAACTCTCCCGGGCTAAAGTCGGTGTCACCCGCATCTTTTACTCTCACTCGCGAGAACATCTGCTTGACGATTACTTCAATATGCTTGTCGTGGATAGGCGCTCCCTGCAGAGAATAAATTTTCTGAACTTCTTTTACGATATATTTTTCGGTGTTTTCCGTGCCGGACAATTTAAACAAATCTTTTAGATCGGCGTATCCTTCGGAAAGCGGATCACCCTTTTTTATTTCCTTACCCTTCTCTATCAAAAGGCCGATGTTGGAAGGAATCCTGTATTCTTTGACCAGCTCGTCTTCGGAAGTCAGTTTGCTCTTTCTTATTTTTTTCTTGACGGTCGGTTTTTCTTCCGGAAATACGTCTATTTTTACGATTTTTTCCCGTCCCTCTTCGCGGATTTCGCTGATTATGCCGTTGACTTCGCTTAAAGTAGTGCGCCAGCGGGGAGTTCGCACTTCAAAAATTTCTTCAACTCTGGGCAGACCGGTAGTAATGTCGGCGCCAGCCACGCCGCCCATATGGAAAGTTTTCATAGTCAGCTGGGTGCCCGGCTCGCCTATGGCTTGCGCCGCCACCACTCCTACCGCCTCGCCAAATTTAACCAAATGATTGTTGCCTAAATCAAAACCATAGCAAGTCTGGCATACCCCGCGCAGACTCCGACAGGTCAGGGGAGAACGCACGGTCATACTGTCGGCCCTTTCGTTGATTATTTTGGCCTGTTCCCGCTCTATCATCGTCCCCGCTTTCACCAAAACTTTGTCTGTTTCCGGATCCATTACGTCGGCAAAAAGAACCCGTCCAAAAGCGCGACGTCCCAGACTTTTGTTGATATCCTGCGAGTCCTGCTTGGTTATCTCCACTCCGCTTTTGGCGTGGCAATCTGCTTCTGTTACGATTAAATCCTGCGCCACATCCACCAGACGGCGGGTCAGATAACCGGCCACCGAGGTTCGCAGGGCGGTGTCGGCTGTTCCTTTGCGGGCGCCGTGCGTGGAGATGAAATATTCCAAAACATTCAGTCCTTCTTTGTAGGAAGATAGCACAGGCAATTCAATGATGCGGCCGGCCGGGTTGACCACGAGTCCTTTCATACCGGACATTTGGCGGATTTGAGTCCAAGAACCGCGCGCCTTGGAATCAACCATAGAATAAACCGGGCCTTTGGGATCCAGGGTTAGAGGAACCAGTGCGGTTATTTTATCCACCACTCCCTGCCAGATTTCAATAATCCGGTCATACTTTTCTTTTTCGGCCAATAACCCATTCTGAAAGTGCTCCATTACAACCATAATCTTGCCTTCCGCCTCTTTGATGAGTTCGGCTTTTTCTTTGGGGATTTGTAAATCATCCATGCCCCAGGAGAGGCCGGAGCGAGTGGCAAAATCAAAACCAAAAGATTTTATTTTATCCAAAACCACCGGTGTCCCGTCAATGCCATAGTATTTGATTATGTGGGCCACTATTTCCGCCAAGTCTTTGCTTTTGAGCTGTTGATTGGCAAAAGGAAAATCTGACGGTAGAGCGCGGTTGAAAAGAATACGGCCAACACAGGTTTCTACCAGCTCCATCTGTCCATCCCACGGATGATTGAAAGGGTCAATCTTAAATTTAGAAATTCTTACTTTTATTTTAGCGTTAAGGTGTACCACTCCGAAATCATAAGCCAGCACCGCTTCCTGCTCGGACGAAAACATTTTACCCTCGCCCGACAGACCGTCCTGGACGGAGGTCGCATAGTAACAGCCCAAAACTATATCCTTGGTCGGATCCACAATCGGGTCTCCGGTGGCCGGCTTCAGCAGGTTGCGGGCCGAGAGCATTATAGTCTTGGCTTCGTTTTGAGCTTCATCGGTCAGGGGCAAGTGGACGGCCATTTGGTCTCCGTCAAAGTCAGCGTTGAAAGCGGGGCATACCAGCGGATGCACTTGAATGGCATCGCCCTCAATCAGAATCGGCTGGAAGGCCTGAATACCCAGGCGGTGCAGAGTAGGAGCGCGGTTGAGCATTACGTATTTATTTTGAATAACTTCTTCCAAAATCGCCCAAA
>CAYHON010000064.1:0-2216 GCA_964358425.1 uncultured Candidatus Saccharibacteria bacterium
AGAAGCTTCTGGATATGGGATTTTTTTTCACTTTTGGCGGGGTTATAACTTTTGTACGGGACTACGACGATATCGTCCGCCTGATACCATTGGAGAGAATTTTGGTTGAGACCGATGCGCCCTACGTGACCCCCGCGCCCTACCGCGGAAAAAGAAACGAACCGTTGTATGTGGTAGAGGTTGCTAAAAAGATAGCCGAATTGAAATGGCTTGACTTAGAAAGAGTTAAGATGTATACTGTAAATAGTACAAAAACCGTGTTCAAATTGGACACGGAGAAGCCCGAAAAAATCTTTCAATAGGAGGCGTGCTATGGAACCCATAGCGAGCCGTATTTACCGGCCCGGGGACTTTTCCGCGTGTCAGTGGCAGGAGGTTTTGGTCACCTTGGGTAAGAAGGGATTCTCGCCCGAGATGGCCACCGAGTTGGCCAATGCCAAATCGGGCAAGGCCGAGCAGGTTGTCCAGCTTTTTCGGATGTCATACCCGTCGCCAGCGGAAGATTGGCAGTCCTTATACGAGAAGTTTTTCGGTGAGCAGTACGATTTCTCTGAAGTCAACGTTCCCGCTCATCAATCCGGTTTTGACCGCGTCATTATCGTGGCTAGGGGCATGACCCAAAACAAGGTGTTTGAGGCCATGCAAAAGCACTTTCAGTGCTGGCGCTACACAGACAATCTGGACAAGGCCACCCACGGTCTAAATGAGCGCGAACCCGCCGAGCACTACGCTATCCGGGTTCGCAATCGCATTGAAGCCGACGAGGAACTCAAGAATCTCTCGGCCAACCAGATCAAAGGGCGGGGCCTTACCACCGAAACTCTGCTGGAGCGCGAGCTCCATGGACTCAAAGTGTTCGCCGAGACCGGCGAACATCTGGACGTGGATAATATCACGCTCTGCGCAGGCTCTCGCGATTCCCATGGCGACGTGCCGGACGTGGACTGGGGCAGGATGGACCGCAAGGTCAGCATCGACTGGTACGTTCCGCGGTTTGCCGATGACTATCTCCGGGCCCGTGCAGTAGTTTCTTGATTTTTACGCTTCTTCCTTTTTTCTTTAACCCTTTTCCCCCCGTTGGACTATTCCAGCGGGGGATTTTTTAATACAATTATATTGGCTAATACAATCGGTCCCGCGGGACAACGGTTTGCCAAGTTAAACAAAAGAAACTGCTTATCTGATTCTATGGAGTATTTACTATCTATAATGACTCCAAACAGAGCTGGTTAAGACCAGATAACTCAAGCAATTTTGTAAAAGATTGCCGGTGAAATGGATGGAACCAGATAATACACAGGCTCTCGCAATTCCAATGGCAACGTGCCGGACGTGAACTGGGACAGGATGAACCGCAAGGTCAACATCAACTGGTACAATCCGCAGAATGCCAATGACTATCTCCGAGCCCGTGCAGAAGTTTCAAACAACAAAAGGAGCTAAGGCTCCTTTTGTGCTAAATATTTTATCCAGCCGTTAGTCATCTTGGAAATTTCTTGCAAGTCTGATTCCAGTTGTAAATAGTTTTTTATTTGGATAACTTTGATTTCGTGGGTAATGGTCAGCAATCTTTTAAGTACCTCAATTTCCGTTCTGGCCGAATCCAATAGCGGCAACTTGCTTATTTTGCCAGTGAGAGATGCTTTTATTATCAAACGCAGAGTTTCCAGACACGAATTTTCTATTTTCAGCCAAATCCCGAATTTATTTCTTTTGTCTATTCTGCCGGATAAAAAGTAAATCTGTCTGTAGAATTCACTAACCCTATGCACCAAACTAGTATTGACTCCGTTGGGGGGGGGGCTTAATGAAAAGGTTTTCCATAATGTTTTTAGTGAGATTATTTCTTTAGAAAATCTTTTTTTGGCCTGGCAAGAATTCAGGCGAGGCAAAAGAAAACGGCTGGATGTTCAAGAATTTGAGTTTAACCTGGAAGACAATCTATTTCAACTGCGGCGGGAATTAAAGGGCAAAACATATAGACACGGCCTCTACATACCTTTTTATGTGTCTGACCCCAAATTAAGGCATATCCATAAAGCTACTGTCCGTGATAGAGTCTTGCATCAGGCTATTTTCAGGATTCTTTATCGGGTGTTTGATAAAAGTTTTATCTTTGATTCTTATTCCTGCCGCGTGAATAAGGGTACCCATCGGGCCATAACCCGGCTGGAACAATTCTCCCAAAAATTAAGTCAAAACCACAATCATAGTAT
>CAYHON010000065.1:0-2182 GCA_964358425.1 uncultured Candidatus Saccharibacteria bacterium
TTGCGGCAGTATTAGTGGTGACGGTGGGAGCTTGTTGGACGACAACGGAGGAAGAAGAGCTGGACGATGATCCGCCGGCGCCGGTGTAATTGTAGAGTTCGTTAATGTCGGAGGCGACAAGGACGCGGTTGTAAACGCGGACATCGTCTATATTACCAGTTTCTATCCAACCAGTGGGAACTCCGCCGATATATGTCGCATAATTGTTAACAATAGTTCCGCTTGATGTTCCCGAACCGGCTTGAACGCCGTTTACATAAGCGGTGAGATCTCCGTTATTATTTGTCAAAACTATATGAGACCAAATGTTTGCGGTAAAAGCATTATTCACGGTAATAGCGGAGCTACCGAACATCCAGTAAACCCTCAAGCTCGTATCGTTTTGATTTAATAAATAACCGTTACTGTAACTAGTTCCTCCGTAAGTAATAAGATTTCGTGTTTGAGAGGGGGAAGTTACTGACGGTTTGACCCACAAGGAGACGCTTCCTGTGTTGCCGAGTTTTAAGGAGGTGTTGTATGGAACAGACATGTAATCATCCACTCCGTCAAAATTAAACCCCTGCCCGATTTTTCCGATGGAATAAAATGTGGAAGTGGCGATGTTGATAAGGTTGCCGCTGTTCCCGTTCGCGCTGGAATCAAGAGCTACGCCATTGACCACATTTTTGCCATCAAATGTCCAATAGCCGACGAGGCCGGAAGTGATGTCGGCGGAGGCGGAGTTAACTTTAAAATTAAAAAATAAAAGTGAAAAAATAAAAATTACAATCACAAATCCGAATTTTTTAAATTTTTTTCCATTTCTAGATTTTTTTAAATTTAGATTGTCTTTTTTCATTTTAAGTTTTATCATCTTCCCATATTGTACAGCAGTTTAACTTCCCCCGCCGACAAAGCTTTATTGTAGACACGGACTTCGTCGATACTGCCGTCAAAAATTCTTAAATTATCGGCAGTACGGCTACCAATAATAAAGTTATTACTATTCGTCGTTGGATTATTTAGAGTTTGTCCAGCTGTGGCGAGACTTCCATCTTTATAGAAGATTACATTGGTTCCATCATAGACTGCTACGACATTCTGCCATGTATTGAGAGATACTACATTGGCGCTTGATATTCTATAACTCGTTCCAATAGGAGATCCAACATTGACGCCAAAACCAAGTCCGTTTGCCACATTAGAATTATCGAGGGTTAAAAGATATCCGAGATTGCTCGCACTTTTGTCCATGATACGGCCAAGATTATTCGCCCCAAAAGTCTTTGGGTAAATCCAAGCGCTGACAGTCATAGCTCCAGTGATATTGAGGCTTGCTGGCGCGCCAATATTTACATAATCATCCACTCCGTCAAACGAGAGCGCCTGCCCGATTTTGCCGATTGCCGGCGCTGTGCTGGTGGACATATTGGTCATCGTGCCGGCGTTACCTTGCCCTGATTTGTCGGCAACGGTGTTGGTGGTGAAGTCGGTGTCGGCTCCGTCCATTGTCCAATGGCCGACAAGGCCATTGGTAAGAATGTTAACGGGAGTTTTGTTGAACTTGCTCATGCCTTGGTTATAAAGCGTTTTGACTTCATAGTCGGAAAGAGCCCTGTTATACAATCTGACATCGTCTAGCTTGCCGTTGAAGTAGCCGTTGTTGACGCAACTATAGCCAATATTCATTTTCAAATAGCAAGCGCCAGCTGTGGTTGTTGCCAAAGGAACCACAGTATTCCCCGCCACATGGAGGTCAGTATCTCTTAAGACACCATTTATATACAATCTTTGATTGCCATCGCTTTGGGTATAAGTTCCAGCCATATGAAACCACTCGTCTGTCGTTGTTCCGTTTTTGCTGATGGAAGATAAATTAAAAGTTGAAGTTTTCTGTGTTTTGGTTGTTCCATTAGTGGTTACGACTATGAAAGCGGAGCAAAGATACGCGCTTCCTGTCGCCACTCCGGTACAATTTTGGCTAATGAAATGTCCAGGCCTTAAATCAAAACCTTCCTGTAGTTGAGTATTGGCATTCCAATACCAAGCGCCAAACATAGAATCGGAAGTGTTAGAGCCAAAATCATTAGCCGTTTTATTGAACCATCCCGCCACTGTTATTTCAGGGTTGTTTATTCTGGTGGTGGAGGCGATATCATCCACTCCGTCAAAATTAAACCCCTGCCCGATTTTTCCGATG
>CAYHON010000066.1:0-2173 GCA_964358425.1 uncultured Candidatus Saccharibacteria bacterium
TTGATAAAATTGAAAAAGAGAACTTGGCCCGTATAAAATAGTTGCGCCGTTTTT
Organism: uncultured Candidatus Saccharibacteria bacterium; assembly: GCA_964358425.1. Lineage (GTDB taxonomy): Bacteria > Patescibacteriota > Minisyncoccia > Sungbacterales > HO2-52-23 > CAYHON01. Next base: position 55 of record CAYHON010000066.1, read on the forward strand.
AATAACGATATTCAAAACGCGCGATAAATCATCAAGGGGTATGGGACTGGCAAAGCCTATTGCCTCAATACTGACATTGCCCGATTCTCCGCTGTTGTTGGTCACTTTAATCCAGCGCGAAACATCATCTCCCGGCAAGAAATTTACCGCGCTAAAAAGAGGAGTGTTTTCAAATTCAATAATGGCGCTACCGTTTGCCAAAGCCAACCCAAAAGGCGCCAGCATTGATACCGCTCCCAATATTAAAATTGTTTTGAATTTATTCTTCATCTGGCGGATCTTCAACTGCTATTACCTCCGGCACTGGCACCACCACCGGTTCGGCTTCAATCGCCGGCGCCTCCTCAATGACAAGTGTTTCAGCGGATGGTATTTCTTCAACCGCCGCTGTTTCATTGATAACCAGAGTGTCTTCTGTCGGTATTTCTTCATCGGCTGGCTCCTCCGCGGGCATTATTTCTTCAATTATCTCATTTATCACCTCATCAACTATCTCATCAATTTGTTCTATTATTCCGACACCTTCCCGCCCCGCTTCGTCGGGGCGAGGCTCGCCCCCTTCGAGGGCGGCAGTTGTCGTGGCTATTTCCTCGGTTGTCGTAGCAACATCTTCTGTTGTAGTTGCCATTTCTTCACTTGTGGTTGCCGACGAGATAACTTCTGTGGTTGTTGATGTTTCTCCTGCAACTGCAGGCAACGGAGTCCCCATAATTCCAGCCAACCCTCCGCTTACGCCCGATAATCCTCCGCTCAAAAATCCGCCCAAGCCTCCGCTCGCTGGCGCGGCGGCGGCTGCTTGTTCTAATTCAAGCGCCTGCCAATCCGAGCAAAATTCTGTCAAATCCGAGCAAAGCTCTGGCGAATCTCCGCAATAATTTTCTATGTTAGAACAAGCTTCTGCCGGATCAAAAATTTCCGGGTCCACCGGCTCAAAGAACGGCCCGCCGATTTTATCTTCGTTGATCATGGGATTCTCCGGACCGGTGGCCACCGCTTTAATCCAAACATCGCCCAAAAAACAGTATCCTTTGGAAAAACTTACGGTAAAATCATAGCTCCCGGTATTGGGAATGTCCTCGGCCTCCAAATAAATTTTATCCAAGGGGTCAATTTTTCCGTTTTTATTGCTGTCTTTTATAAAATAAATGTCTATTTTTAAGTCGCTGTCTGGGCCATTGGGATTTACGGCAGTCCAGTTTATCTGATAAGTCGCTCCGCAATACCAAACTCCGCTGTTAGAAAAACTCAAAGTTATATCCGACAATCCCAGATTACGCCAATCAAAAATCGTATCGGTGTCCGTGCCCGTCGGCACTCTGGCCAGCGCCTGCCCGACAGATACCGTGGTAATCCCCGGATCCCAAAGATTGGCATTATAATTTGGCCAAGATATATTGGGAGCGCCCCAGTTTGCTTGGTCAACAATCGAGCCGCTGGCGTTTTTCAGCAAAAGCATATCTCGGGTATTATCCATAGCAAACCACATATCAAGTCTGGGAATTTTCAAAAAATCATTGGGCACATTCCAATATCGCGCCGTCGTATCGGTCGCGTGAGTAATCAGAGCGTAACCCCAAGCCGCAATAGACGAAGTGGGATTCAAGGTCAAACAGCGATTATGATCGCAGATTTTCCAGTCCTTTAGATCAATAGGCTTGTCGTTCGGGTTATAAAGCTCAATCCATTCATTGTCCGGCTTAATGCCGTGCGAGCTGTCCACATTGTAATAAACTTTATTGATCAATACCTTTTCCAGCGCGCAAACGGCAACTGCGCTTTCCACTTCTTCTATGTCGTTAAATCCCGTCCCAAAAGGCAGGCTGTTTCTTTCCTGGGAGCCGAAAAATACAAATTTAAAATTACAACTCTGCCCTTGCGCCAGAGAGGGCGCGTCAGCCCGCAAAGTCAATTTAAAATTCCAAATATCCGGCTGGGAAAATAAATTAACTCCCGAAATAAAATCCTTTAAATTGCCCTCATAAGTTGTTGTGCCGTCCAGCTTGGCGGTCAAGTTAAAATAATCGCAAGCTGTTCCCGTAAAACTGGTGGCGCTGACTTGATACTTTGGCACGTTGGCCAGATTGACAAAATTGATGGTTTTCTCTGCTGATTGCCCGGA
>CAYHON010000067.1:0-2109 GCA_964358425.1 uncultured Candidatus Saccharibacteria bacterium
ATTTTTTTACGCCAAATACGCGCGATTTCGCTTCGGGAGTTTATGATGTAAAAACCGGTTTAGTGAAATTCCGCAATGTTTGTTGGTTCACCAACCTTGATCACGGCCGCCGTCATCAACCACTCAAGCAAATGACAATGGAAGAAAATTTAAAATACAGCAAACACAAAGAAATAAAAGGCAAAAAAGCGTATGACAAATACGACAATTACAATGCTATAGAAGTGCCGTTTACTGATTCAATCCCGAGTGATTACAATGGCGTAATGGGTGTGCCAATTAGTTTTTTGGATAAATATAATCCTGAACAGTTTGAGATCGTAAAATTTAGGCACGGAGATGACGGTAAGGATTTGAGATTGAAAGATGGAACTTGTCCGTATTTTAGAGTTTTAATTAGGCATAAGAAAAAATAATAGATTAGAGAAATTAATTTTTTGGAGATAAAGATATGACACCTGATAATATAAATCTTTGGCAAATGATTTTTACGGGAATAGCAGCTTTAGCTGCAACCATTGCTGCGATATTGGCTTATAGGATTGGGAAGAAACAAATTGATATAACGAATTTCGTTGAATTATTTCTAATGCCCCAACAGATAACTTTCAAAAAAGTAGATAGCGAAGAAACACAAATTGCATGGAAAATTCTCGTGAAGAATGTAAGTTCTTATCCTATATATCTTAGTTCATACACACTTAACGGAATTAAAGAGGATATTGGTAGCACGCCAATCCCCCATAACCCTGATAATTGGTATGGAATACCTATCACTAAAGAGGTGCAGGACACCGGAAAAGTTTCTTTGATTATTGAATTTGAAGATTATCTTGGAAAGAAATACAGATCAGAAGGTTTTGGTAAATATGAAGGAGGTGGTTGGAATATTCATCAAACAAAAAGGGTGCAGATAAGATACTAAATTGTTGCGTTACTTTTAAACCATGCAATATTTAATTAAGTAAAAAATAATATGAAAAAAAGACAAATAAAAAATGATATGCACCCAACTATCTTTCAAGAAAAAGAAGTCCGTAGGGTATGGCACGATGAGCAGTGGTTTTTTGTAATTGTAGATATTGTCGCTATTCTTACTGATTCTGTACAACCAGAAGGATATATAAAAGATATGAGAAGACGCGATGAAGAACTTGGCAAAGGGTGGGGGCAAATTGCCACCCCCCTTTCAGTAGAGACAAGAGGAGGCATCCAAAAGCTTAATTGCTCTAATTTAGAAGGTATTTTTCGCATTATTCAATCAATTCCGTCTCCGAAAGCAGAATCATTTAAGCGCTGGTTAGCGAAAGTTGGAAAAGAGAGAATTGACGAAATAGCAAATCCAGAGCTTGCAGTGACAAGAGCCAAAGAAATTTATGATAAAAAAGGTTATCCAAAAGAATGGGTTGATAAGCGCATGCGTGGTATGGCGGTGAGAAATACTCTTACCGACGAATGGAAAGAGCGGGGTATATCAAAAGGTTTTGAGTACGCAATTTTGACCGACGAAATATACAAAGCAACTTTTAATAAAAGCGCTAAAGAGTATATGGATTATAAAAATCTGGATAAGAAAATGGGGGATAATCTTCGTGACCACATGGGTGATATTGAATTGATATTAACAATGCTCGGAGAAGCCACGACGACAAAAATTACAACCGAGAAAAATTCTCATGGCTTAGATAAATTGAAAAAAGACGCGCAGATTGGCGGCAGTGTGGCTGGCAGAACTCGAAAAGATATTGAAATACAAACCGGTAAAGAAGTGATTTTAAGAGATAATTTTAAAAATCAAAAGTTTTTGAAAGAAAATAAGAAAAAATAATATGAAAACAATTTTAAAAACTAGCATTACTGTTAAAGATATTTGCGATGGGTTTGTGTATAACGAACTTGAAGGCAAGGGTTTGTTTGGTTTGTCCGGCAAGCTGACTATTCAACCAGAATACCAACGCAATTATATTTATGCGACGGACAGCGGCAAAAGAGAAATGGCCGTCATTGAATCTGTCCTCAAGGGATACCCAATAGGCTTGATTTATTTTAATAAGGTTTCTGAAAACAATTTGGAAGTTTTGGACGGGCAACAGCGCATCACCAGTGTTG
>CAYHON010000068.1:0-1917 GCA_964358425.1 uncultured Candidatus Saccharibacteria bacterium
GATGAATATCAGCCGGGCGCTACGGGGCGAAGTTTATTGGAAAAGGTCGCTGATTTAGATGGTTTGGCCATTTCACCGGCATGGGAATCCAACGAAGGTAATATTAAAAAAAGCGATATTCCGCGGGGCGTGTCTTTAGTATTGGCGGACGGCCCGGCCGTGGTGAAAACAGTTTTTTCTGTTTTGACTACCATGGCATATAACCCGCCGGGCGAGATTGAGAAAGAGATTATGTCAGGTTTGCCGGGCGCAGAGGATTTCAGAAAAAAAGTATTTGATCTTTATGATGAACACAGATTTTTCGGCGCCCGCGAACAAACAGCAATGCGGCACAGGCATGAGGCAGCTGTAACAGAAAATGCCCTTCGTATTGGCAGGGCATACGGCCTATCCGATTATTGGATGAAAATTCTCTGGAAGGCCGGACTCATTCATGACTTAGGTCAGGCCGCAGCAAGCGATTATTCTGTATGCGCGGACCTCCGCACTTTTGCCAAGGTAAAAGGATTTCCGTATAGACCTCAAAAGTTGTTTGAAGACATGAGATCGAAGGGGAAAAAAGTAGGGCCCGCCGCTCTTTTAGATTTACACGGGGATTTTTTCAACCAAATTAAAACCGCGGGCTATGATATGTCAAAATATGGCGAAGAGAAGATAAAACGCGCCTGCAGGGCCTTATTTTCCCACGAGGCTGCTTCCTGGCTAATATTGCAGGATCGCATACATGAGTTACCATTGAAAGTAGAACCAGAAGTTGAATTGATAGTTAAACATCATACCTATCCAGAGATGCTCCCGGCTCATACCGATCATATGGTAAGGGTATTAACGGAAATTCTCAAGTCAGCCGATTCCATGGATGCCCGCAACGACAGGGCGCGCGCGAAAGTATATAACAGACCGGCTGATTTTCAGGAGAGCCTCCAGGATGCCGAAACTTACCTGATAGGGGAATATAGGACCGGGCATATTTCAGAAGGGGTTCTTATTGCGTTCCATATTGTTACACATGGCGATAGTGATGAGTTCAGACGTATTATTATGACTGCCCGCGCCCAACCAGAAAACACTCCATGGCCTGAATACGATGCCGGGTATAGAAAAAAATCTCTGGCTGATATTTTAGCTGCCACGTCTCACCCGCCAACCAGAATTAAGGCCATCTTTCTTGATTTAGGGGGCGTTATAATGAATTGCGACTACCGAATTGCCGCCAAAGCCCTTTCGCAATATACCGATTTTTCCGAAAGCGGGATTTACGAGGTATTGGTATCAGATGAGTTTATGGTGCCTTTTGAAAGCGGAGCAATAAACCCTATGCAATACTTTGAAGCGCTAACGAAGAAATTAGGATTTAAAGAAATTGATTTTGCTGAATTTGTTGAAATATTTACAAATATATATAATCTGGATTATGAAATGCCGTCTCTTATAAGGTCGCTTAAGGCCGCTGGCTATAGAATATACATAGTATCCAATACAAATCCGCTGCATGCGGAATACCTGAAACAGGCTTACCCGGATTTATTTGCGGAATCAGATGCCTATGTTACCTCATACGAGGTCGGCGCGATGAAACCGGACGCAAAAATATTTGAAATGGCATTATCTATAGCTGAAGTAGGTTGTGAACAGGCAATATTTATAGATGATAACCCAGGATATGTCATGGCAGCTTCCTCATTGGGAATTAAATCCGCTCAGCTGAGCCACGGCGTTACTCTAGGCCGTTTATTATTAAATATGCTGGCCCATGAAGAAGAGAGAAAATATATAACACGAAACCCATCCCTGGCGCAAATTTAACCTTTAAGCCGTAGCCGGGGCTTAAGCCCCGGCTACGGCTGTGGTACGGTTGTGGGTAACTTTTTCGAAAACCAGCCGCCTGTGAGCGCGTCGATACCCGCTGTGAGTTCC
>CAYHON010000069.1:0-1892 GCA_964358425.1 uncultured Candidatus Saccharibacteria bacterium
TACAAAACCGTCAGTTCCAACAGGCGGGATAGTACTGCTTTCTAAAGATGGCTACAACCAATTTAAAGATGGGAAGGGTCTCGGTGATTTAATAGAGTTAGGTCTTGTTAAACCAATAAGTGGAGGCATAGCTGATTTTTCTATAGAGTTGGGTGGGGACATTGCCCAACAAAATTATGTTGACAGCCTTGGGAACCCTGACCCTGAAAACAATTACCCAAATTTTCGTTTCTATGCTATTGGTTTTTGGGGAGAAGCATCGCAATTATACGAGGTAACGCTTTTTAAAGATACCCAATTTGCTCCCCAACAAGCTACTCCTTCGGTGCTTGGAGCAGATCCTGTAAAATTTACATACGAGGGTAGGGTTATTGACGATAAACAAGTTTCAAATACTGACCCAGCGAATTATTTTAAGGGCGAAGAAGTAGGGTTAGAAGATAAAATTAAAATTTTTGTAATTAATGGCCATCGTAGTGGAACGAGCGGTACTGGCGATAGAAATCAGGCAATATGGTCATCCTCAAACGATCACCCCCCTCAGTCAATACAAATCAAAAACCTTAAAGTAGGCGCTTTTACTGTAGATGCAAAAAATAGTGAAACCTCTGCTTCTGGCGACAATCCAGATGAGGTTTTTGAAGGGGCAACAGCGGTAAAAGTAATAAATAAAGTCACGCTTCCCAATGGAACAGTGTTAACAGGCGACGGGCTTTACATTGCTTCTGATGACACCCAGAGCGAAGGAAATAAAGCAATATATTTTCAATACAGGACAGTAGCGCAACTAAAAGACGTAATACCAAAAATTTATTTTAGTAATACAGTTTTTCAAAAACAAAGTGAAACTGTTGACTTTACTAAGATTCTTAATGTTGTTGGTGATGTTATTTCAAATACGGATTTAGTTGACGATCCCATGGGAACAAAGTATTTAAAAAGTTTTAAGTTTGTGTTTTTTCAAGAGAATGAATACAGTCCCAACATAGATTTTGTTACAAGAGTATATGGGAGAAAAGACATAGGCACAGATAAGGCCGTGGAATTTGGCAGGTGTATTGAAGGAAAAGCTACGGCTACTTGCCTAGATGCGACAGAGTATGGATACGAAGGTATATACGGTAATATCCTTCGTTCGGGTGCGTTAAAAGGTAAGTCCAGCTCGCTAAAAGATGTTAATACATATGAAATAGATTCTTTGCTTGATGTTTGCCGGGAGGTAACGGTTTGCAAAAAAAATGGACATTGTTTAAAGTTTGTGCCAGCTGACAAAACAATTACAATTGACAAAACCTATACCCACTATTTACCAATGCCATTTTTCAGGCCAGTTAATTTACCAAAGATAAAAAGTTGGCATATTGGTGCGACTGGTATAGCAGAGGAATTTGAAGATGAATTTAATGATCAGGTTGTAAGCGTTGAAACCAAAGGCAAATGTTTAGTGGTTTTATTTGAGTATCCAATTAAATTTGCTGGTAGTAGTAATAACAAAACATTCAAAGGATTTGATACTGGCATAGCCGGAATTTTTCTTTCAGGAGATAAATCCATTATTGTGCCAGGCACCACCGGAGGTTCAGCAAGTGTAGATCTTGGGAAAACCAAAGCAATGAAGTGTATGACTATTACGGATAGATTATTTGTATTGGGATTTGGAGGAAAAGACCCTTGCGCTTCATCAATTGTGGTTTTCCCGATAAAATAACAAAACAAAACAAGACCCGACCGAGCACATAAATTATGTGTTTGGTCGGGTCTTAACTTTTTACCCCGCACCACTTTTTACAATTCTTGGATTTTTTATAAATCTATAATTTGCTCGCTTGTTATATTGTAAAAAATGACGCTGATTCATAAAAAGTGGTGCGGGGTTTATTCAACATTTTCTC
>CAYHON010000070.1:0-1886 GCA_964358425.1 uncultured Candidatus Saccharibacteria bacterium
CGCTACATCGCTTCCTCCTCTCCCAGGCTTGGCCTGGCGCTCCCCATCTATTTGTTGGAGACAAAAAATCGGAACGGCGGGTTGTCTAGGAGCCTGTCGGAATACCCCCCAACACCCGCCGCCATGTACAACATGGTGTAGCCGACGGAAAACAGCACGCAATATACAGACGTTAAAATAGGTATCCCGACAGGCTCCTAGGAGCCTGTCGGGAAACGCCGCCATCCCACCTATTTCGGGCCAAGATTATTTAAAAAATCCATCACGGCCGATTTTGGGGAAACAAAATTTCAAAATCGCGTGAAAAATCGGATGGATTTTATTACGGTGTCGTATTTTTAGGCTTTTATGGTGGCAGCAGGAAGCCCCTGGTCTCCTCCTTCAGGCCGTGGCTGGGAAGCGTCCGCTTCTAAAGAGCTTTAACAGGTTGTGCGTCAGGCATATCAGGTCCCATTCCGCGCTCACCTTGGCCAATCCACGCAGCAGAAAACGGCGAAAGCCACGCACCTCCTTTATTTGGCCGAAAACCGGTTCGACAATTTGCTTTCGTTTCTTATAGGTCTCACGCCCTTTTTCCGTACGAAGTTTGTGGGTCATTTTCTCCTTAACGGTCAAGTTCTCAGGAACCGGACCCCCTGATAAAGTTGCCGCCGGGTCATCATGCTTCTGCCGGCCCGTGGCGAGATAGGCGTCTATCCCTTCCTGCTCCAGATACGCCACATTCGCTTCGCTGAAATAACCGTTATCGGCACTCAATTTCTCGGGTTTCTCTCCATCAAGGTTTTCCTTCATTTTGGTCACCGCGGGCTCCACTTCTTTTTTGTCATTGGCATGCTGCGTTACCTGGGGAGCAACAATAATCTGACTATCTTCATCTACTACCGCTTGGCAGTTATAACACTGTTCAAACGACTTGGTGGCGCCGTCTTTCATGATGCGCGATTCCGGATCGGTGAAGTTCTTTTGGGATTTCTCATCCGGCTTATCAGATGGCTCCTGGGGCTTCTTGCCTCCCCGTGCTTTGCCTTCCCGCGCCAACTCCTCTTCCTTTTGACGATTTTCTTCCCGCTGCTTTTCGGCCTCGACTTTCGCCTCTTCTTCCAACGCCGTCATCGCTTCCTTGATTTTTTTGAGCCGTGATTCCTTGAACCGAAGCTCCTCAGGCAATTCATCTCCCCGCTTGCCCTGGCCATACTTGGCGTCCTCCTGGGTATCTATCGCCTCCGCTTCCGCCAGCAGCCGAGCCACCTCGTCTTCCAGTTCCCTGGCTTTTTTCTCCATCCGACCATAACTCATGGCCTTGTGTTTGGAGGCATTGGCTTTTATCTTCGTGCCATCCAGCGCCACATGCCCCAGCTTTACCAGTCCCGCTTTTTGGCACATGCGCAGTACGCCTACAAATAAACCGGAAAGAACGGTCAAATGTCTTTTGCGAAATTCGGCAATCGTATCGTGATCCGGCTGCTGATTGGCGGTCAAAACACGAAAAGGCACCTGATAATACGTGGCCTGCTCAATCTTACGAGAACTGAAAACTCCCATGCAGTAGGAATAAAACAACAAACTCGTCATCATGGTGGGATGGTAGGCCGGCTTACCGCCCTGGTCTCCGTGATAACTCTGGTAGATGGGGTCAAGATTAAGTTGCTCCACCACATCCATTATGAAAAAAACCAGATCGCCATCAGGCAAACAATCTTTAAAGGCGGGGGGAAATAAAATCATTTGATCGGGGTGGTAGGGCCGAAAAGTGGTGTGCTCTCTCATTTAACCAAGCCCTCCTTGAGAGTACCGGGTTCTCCCCCATGGGGGCAGGGTATCTTTGACTCGCGGACGAGCAACTGGGAGCGGCGGATGGAGGCGGTCAGAAGTCGATCGCACAGGGA
>CAYHON010000071.1:0-1818 GCA_964358425.1 uncultured Candidatus Saccharibacteria bacterium
TTCGGAGCTGAATCATCCTAAAACCCCGACCGTAAGGTCGTGGGTTGTTTTATTTGGAATTCTTTGCTCATAGATTTTTTCCATCCAAAGTGCGCATCTAACGTAATGCATTGACCTCTCAATTCAACCTACTAATAGTCCATCAATTGCAGTCATATCCATCTAACTCGACTATTACATCCGTTTCTTTCTTTACCGAGAGATCTATGGACGGATTAAAGTGTACCCCTTTGTCTAGACAGTAAAACGGTCAAACTAAGATCCATTCCTCCTTTGGTAATAAATGTTTGCAGGCGTCCTGTAATTCAGTGCCTGGTGTAAACGACGGGTGTTGTAGATATGAAAATATCTGCTGATACCGTCTTTTGCATCAAGAACTGAGTCATAATTTTTAAGATACACCTCTTCATATTTGACACTTCTCCACAATCGTTCCGTAAAAATATTGTCCATTGCCCTGCCTCTGCCATCCATACTGATGTTCGTTGTTTCCGGATTCCAGAGCGATAAATAATCGTTGCTCGTAAATTGTACTCCCTGATCGCTGTTGATAATGGCTGGTGTACCAACGGCAAGCGCATCGTGCGCTGCCTGTAATACAAAGCCTGTGGTGAGCACAGTGGATAATCTCCATGACACCACATAGCGCGAATACCAATCCAGAAATGCAACCAAATACAAAAATCCCTGTCTCATCCGAATATAGGTAATATCCGTTCCCCAAATGTGATTTGGGTAGCTTGCAGTGATATTCCTCAATAAATAGGGATACACCGGATGTTGATTGGCATTTTTACTCAAGTTTGGTTTTGGGTAAATAGCCTCAATACCCATCTCCCGCATCAATCTGGCTACGTGCTTGTGATTGATGACAATCTGGTGTCCAACGAGCTCCTTGGTCATCCGGCGGATGCCGTAGTAGGGCAACTCGGTATAGATTTCGTCAATTTTTGTCATCACCAAAAAATCGTATGGGTCAACCGGAACCGGTTGGTAATACACGCTTGCGCGTGCAATACCCAAGAGGTCCGCTTGTGTTGCGATTGGTATACTTTCCTGTTTGTTAATGTGCGACAGAACGATCTCTCGAACCGACTGGTTAGTCGTCTCCGATGCCCATCTTTTTTTTCAACCAGTCAACCTGGATTTGTAATTTGCCAACCTGCTCATACAATCGTCGTATGAGCTCCTCTTGTTCCTGTTCTTTTTTTCGGTGATGATCAGCATACAACGTTGCTCCTTGTTGTTCCATGATATCTCGCCATTGTTTGATTTGGGTCGGATGCACCGAAAACTGACTGGACAACTCTGCCATGGTTTTTGTTTCTTTCAAGGCTTCCATGGCGACTTTTGCCTTGAATGCCGGTGGATGCTGTCTCCGGCTCATAGTTATTGATTGATCCATATAGTTTGGATCTTAGCATGCTGTCTAAAAACATGGGTACAGTATAAGGCGCTGGCGGAGCACTTTGGGGTGAAAAAAAGCGCAGTTACACTCCTCTCCGGTCACACGTCGAAGATAAAACGATTGGAAATTAGAGGGGTTTAGAGGAACTTAAAGGATTTTAAAGGAATGAGATGGATTCCGGATCGGGGTCCGGAATGACAAGCGGGAGCTAGTGTTTGTGGGAAGCGAAGTGCTTCGTGTGAGTGCGCAGTTCATCGTGGACGTGGTAGAGGCCGGCAAGAATACCGAGGGACAAATACACCTCCCAAATGGGAATATCGTAAAACGGCGGGCATGGGCTTCCGGAAACTGGGGCTACCGCATCACAAAGCGCTTTATAGATCAGCCGGTCGAGGTTATATATGTCGATG
>CAYHON010000072.1:0-1779 GCA_964358425.1 uncultured Candidatus Saccharibacteria bacterium
TATGATATAGTAGCAAGCCTATAATAAATGCGTGCTATATATACCTCAACACACAAGAGAACTACCGCCTCTAACCATACCCGAATATCTAACAAATAGGACTGATGGTAATTTAGAAGAAGTACTACAGACAACGCTGACACATCTACCAACGGAAAAAGTCTTGCTGCCTGAAACACTACTTATTCCAAGACGCTTCATACAACGAGTTCATAAACACCTTGAAGGGTTTGGATGTACCAGTGTGACTCAATATGCCAATAGATGGCGCACGTATGAATTCGAGAACCCAAGAGACGATACCGCCAGACTAAGCGATACATGGACATTTTCTGTGCTATTTCATGCAGATGAGGTAGCACACAAAAAATAATGGCATGCTGCGCCCTGAATGTTTGACGTGTAGTGCAATGAAACGGCTGCACAGTGGCTGCATCCAGTTTGAAGCAGCCACCGGATCACGGACACTCCAACGAAAACTTCCCACATTACAAAAATAGACGAGCACGCTGTTCAACAAGTTTAAATATATCCCCCCCTCTCAAGAATATTCATCACTGTGCTATGCTGTATCCAGGATGAAACGCGCATTTGAGAAAGTACCCAGTGTCCTCTGGATCATTCTCATGTTTTCTTTGTTCCTCAACGCCGCCTTCCTCTTCCAATCCTACCGGCGAAATATCGTGACACAAGTTCCTGATGGTGATAGTCTCCAGATGGCGGATGGGCGGAGAGTGCGGCTCCTAGGGCTTGACGCGCCGGAGCGGGGACTATGCATGGCGGACGAAGCACAATCGGCTCTATTAACTGCCGTAAAAGGTAGGCATGTGCGGCTCAAAAACATCGTGACCGATGACTACGGGAGACAACTTGCCCATGTGTTTGTCGGTAGGACTGACCTGAATGCTTTTATGGTGGAACGCGGTCTCGCGCGCTCAAGTAGCGGATACAAAACGATGCAGGATACGGCCAAAACACAAAAACTCGGTATTTGGTCGGATACCTGCCGAAAAACGTCCAATCCGGAGTGTGATATCAAAGGAAATATAAAGGAAGGAAAAAAGACGTATCACCTCCCCACCTGCGACCATTACGCGATAACGATCATCGATACGAGTTACGGAGATATGTGGTTTTGTAGCGAAGAAGAAGCGGCGAAGGCCGGATTTTCCAAAGCGTCGGGGTGCCTGCCCTGAGCTTGTCGTAGGGCGCTAGATAAAATCATAGCATTATTGACTATCAGTCAAAGTCATAGTAACATGTGCACGCTATGCCAGTAATTATTGAAGTTCGTGGCAAAACGACAGCCAAACTTAGATTTCGTACACCCCGTCCAACGGCACAAGCGAGAAAAGAAGGAAAAACAGTGCTTAACCCCCCAGACGTCAAAGATTTATACCAATTTAAGACTAAAACATTTGTCGGTCGTGACGGTGGCAGATATCATGTTGAGGGAATGCTTGCGGCTGGGGGAGGTACGCCAGACGAACCTTATCATGCAACCGTAAACGCCACAGATGATATAAAAAAATACCGGCAAGGCCAGGCCAGATTAAGCCTCCCTCATGCACGCGCAACAGACGTAACTGCAGGTAATGCACGATTACTCAAAAACCAGAAAGACGAAGCTGTTGCGTGGATTCTCTTTCCGAGTAGGAAACCTACTCCGACTTCTGCAGGTTAATGGGGTTTTTCCAGATCGTCCAGATGCGCTAGATAATTTCAAAGCTTAGCTTTAAAATGCTTTAAAATAAACTTGGCATTGAAATCACCATGTAT
>CAYHON010000073.1:0-1776 GCA_964358425.1 uncultured Candidatus Saccharibacteria bacterium
AGATTTTTCGGCGGTAAACGCGATTCAAACAATAATAGCGGCGGCGGACAGCTCGGTGGAATTATTATGATTATCGGGTTAGTCTTGTTGATTCTATCGCCAATAGTTGCCGAACTGATTAAACTGGCCATTTCTCGCAAACGCGAATATCTGGCTGACGCGTCCGGCTCGCTTCTGACTCGCTATCCTGAAGGTTTAGCGCGGGCTTTAGAAAAAATTTCGCAATCAAATGTTCCGCTCGCCACTGCTTCCGCGGCCACCGCGCATTTATTTATTTCCAACCCGCTTAAATCCGGCGGTTTCTCCAAATTATTCTCAACTCATCCGCCGATACAAGATAGAATAAACAAACTGAGAGAAAATAAATAAAAAAAATCCTTCAAAAGGATTGGTTGGCCCCCCGATGTACATCGGAGGGCTTTTGGTGGGACGAACGGCTTATGCCACCCGTTTGAGATGGAAGTCTTTGGCAGGTTCGATCCCGAGTCTGTAGTGATGCGTCCCGGCGGTGCTATCACTGCGCATGTGTACCTTATAGCCCATCCAATCACCATAGCCAATGCATATCTGATGACCTTCTTTGGATGTCTCCGCCCTCAACCAGCAGCCGCTTGGCAATGCCGATCGACCGTTGGACCTGTGATACCACAGAAGAAGCAGGTAGAGAACCATAGCGCGCCCAAGAGACACTTGGTGGATTTTTGTGGAACCCCAGTCCATTTTCAAATCATCATCCCACTCACCAAGGATCTCCCACGGTGACCAAAAGACGAGCATTGGTTGGTTCGGCCAGATGCTATCTGTCTGCTGGTCAAAGATCTTCCTCAGCACACGCGCGTGGCCGTACTCGGCAATGAAATCCTTGAGCGTTACATTGCCCCGGAAGTACCACACTATTGGTCCGCGATAATTGCGCACCAGCGCAGCTTCTCGCCTTATGGCGACGATGGGCTGAAGGTGGTTCGGCACCTGATGATCATCCACAGGTGTGATGATGTCATCGCCCCGCTTCGGATTGGACGATCTGGTCCAACTGGTGATGGCCACGAAAGCCATGCTAAAAAGACCAAACAGACCAGCCACAGCGAAAAGCGCCAGCAACCACGAAGCACGCCACAGATCCCGCAACTTATTCATCTCTCCCCTCCCTTGCAAAAAAGAACCACCGGGTCGAACTTCGACACGGTGGTTGTTATGATAGTGTAAATGCTGTGTTATGTCAATACACAAAATCACTCCAACGATTCCAAATTAACACACAACTGGTCTTCCCAAATCATTTCCGGATAATTTTTCAACATTTTTCTAACATATATTTTTCTCTCATCATACACCGCTTGATCTTTAGCTTCAAACTTTACGGTAATATATGGACCATTTTGCGAATATCTGAACACCATCATCCCGTCGGAAAAATCTATCCGTGTGCCATCATCACCGGGGATGACTGATTCATCTGTCACTTCGCCTTTGGGAAAATCTTTTCTAAATCTTACAGATAGATTCCGAATTACTTCAACTTTTTTATCATCAGGACAGCCGATTTTAATTTCCGGAGAAGAAATAAATTTCGGGAAAGTTTCGTAGAGTTCGCCCAAATTTTTACCGGTATCGGATAAATATTCTAAAACCCGCAATTCAGCGTAACAACCATCGTCATGCCCGTAGGCATTGTCGGCAAAAAAGAAATGACCTGATAATTCGCCGCCAAACGCCGCTCGCTCTTCGGCGATTTTTGCCTTGATAAATGAATGTCCGGTTTTCCAAATAACCGGA
>CAYHON010000074.1:0-1757 GCA_964358425.1 uncultured Candidatus Saccharibacteria bacterium
TCTTTGTCCAGCTTTTTTTTCAATGCTTCGATTTCGGCTTGTTTTTCTTCTTTGGTTTGCTTTTGAGTATTAAAGTCTAATCTGGATTTTTCCAGGGAGATGAGGAGATTGCGATCGTGATCTCGTATTTTTTTAGCATACTCGATACTGCGCAAGATATTGCTGATACCGGAGCTCTGGGCAATGATGGCAGTGTCGTAGCTGTTTGGTCGCATATAGGTCTCGCGAACCCTTGAGATAAAGAGCTTGGTCAGATCGTCGAGGGAGTAATCGATACTTTCGATACGACCGGAGAGGTCGGAGATTTCGATTTCGAGTTTGTCGAGTTGCACGACGGTCGCGCTAATTTTGGTTTCGGTAAGTTTGATCTGAGTAGAGAGAACTGCCACTGCCTGAGCCAGCGTTTGCTTTTGACCGGAAAGCTCGGCAAGTTTGGACTGGTATTCTTGGATTTGGCGTTCGAGATCGGTTTGAGAAGTTTCGGCGTGAGTCTGGGTAACTGGGTAAAGGAGTAATAGGGTAATGACGAAAACAAACAGCACCTTGAGGGTCTGACCTGGTCTCCTGATTGCATTTTGAAGTCGACTAAACATCTTGGCTCCTAGCCAGGATTTCCTTAGCAGGTCAGACCCTGGGGCAATCATCGGCCGAAACGTCGCGTCGCAATGAGACTCGCCAACGCTCCAATGAAGACAGCCAGAAGCACATCTGCCCCAAGCATAGAGAGCATAACCCAGATAGGGACGGGCAGGAGCGTGATGCCTTGGAGGAAAGCGACGATATTGGGGGTGAGATATAGGAGCGCCAGATAGGAGGTCCCCCACCCTATTACAGCGCCAATGACGCCGTAGATAACCCCTTCCGTGACAAAGGGCCAGCGGATATACCACGAGGTAGCACCAAGGAGTGAGAGCGTATTGATCTCGGCTTTGCGGGCTGTAAACTTGAGACCCAAGATCATCACAATGGTGGTAAGGGAAGCAAAAATTAAGAGACTAGACAAGAGAATACCGGCAGTGCGGATCCCGCCAACCCACCGCCGGAGGGTGTCGATCACGTCTTTTTGAAAGACGACTTCCTCGACAATGGTCTCTTTTTGCATAATTCCGGCAATGGTTTCCAGATCTTTGGCGTTTTTGGCACTGACCTCTAGACTGGCCGGGAGGATATCGGCGGTGACCATCTCCAGTAAGAGAGGATTGTCGGAGTTTTGTTTGCGATAGATTTCAAGTGCGTCTTCTTTGGAGATGTATTTCATTTCTTCTACCGGGACTGTTTTACTAATCGTGTCCTTGAGGACAATCATGTCTGACTGCGTAGTCTCATCTTTGAAAAAAGCCGTCACCTGGGGGCGCGACTCAAAGAAAGAGAGAACAGAGTGGGCGCCGAGGGCGACCAAAGCAAAAACGCTGACAATAAAAAAGGTTACGCCGGTCATAAACACGGCGGCCATTGACTGGTAGGGGGAGCGACGAATGTGTTTTAGAACAGTGTTTTTTTGCGCCATAATTATTCCTCTTTTTTGACTTCTTCTTTCTTTTCTTCATCCTTTTCAACTTCCGCGTGTTTTTTGTGGTGATGTTGATCGGAGTCGTGCACCAACTCGCCGTGATCGAGGCGCAACCTGCGGAGTTTAAGCTCTTTGACCAGCTCGAGATCGTGGGTGGCCATGACTACTGTAGTCCCTGCTTCGTTGATATCTTGGAGGAGCTTGATGATGGACATGCCGGTTTTGGCATCCAGGTTACCTGTGGGCT
>CAYHON010000075.1:0-1674 GCA_964358425.1 uncultured Candidatus Saccharibacteria bacterium
CAGCGATGAGATGTCCGGTCGCGGAAATCCAAAATACCGCTTCGGAAAATCCTGCCGCGATGACAAACAGAAACGCAGTAAGCGTCGCCAAAGAGAGTTTTTTAAACACTCTGCCAGCCAAAAGGAAAACGAGTGTACCAATCAGCGCATGTAAGAATAGAGAAACGAAATGGTACGAGCTTTGATTTAACCAAAATAGCCGGTACATGAGGAAGAAATACAGCTTAGTACCTGGCCGGTAAAAGAATCCGGATGTGTTGGTGAAGTACTCCCCAATGGAGCCACCCTGGGCTGCCCAGCGTAACCAGGTGAAGTCATCTCCAATAAAGTAGTTCCGCGTTAACGGGCCAAAAAGCACCATCACAGCCAGGAATAAAGCAACGACGACAGCGTACGGTGATGCGAGTATACGCTTGAGTTCTTTGAGTATGGAAAATGTCGATCGTTCGTACAGTGCCAGTGTCCCCGTCACAGCACCCGTGATGAGCCAAAGCGAAAATGCGACTTTGGATGCTTCAAATACGTCTATAAAGAACGCGTTGATCATCAGTCCCACGAGGCCAGAGACGTACCCCAATACAACACCTTTAATCGTCGGAGAATCGATCGAAGGCATTGCTCTCACCACAAACATCCCAATGGAAAGAAATATGGCAAGAAATGAAGCAAACCCCAATCCCCCTACCTCACCAAGCATACGAAGGTAACTGTTATCGACTGCCAAACTCACTGATCCGTACCCACTACCGATGAAAATATTGCGTTTGAACGCGGCAAGAGTTCTGGGCCATTCACCCTGAAATCGCGTGGTGAATGAAATATCATATGCGTAAGCACGCTTCACGATATACTCACCGTTAATAAAGTATGCTTCTGCAGACGTAGTTGCAGCATTGGTTTTGGGTTCATACAAAAAATTACCCAAGCGTTTGACATCCGGAGACAACGTTAGATTGATATACCCTGTCCCAGAAGGCAAGTCCTCCCCGGTAGGCGCTGTTGGTTGCGTAAGAAGCATCATCGAATCTCCGAGATTTTCATAGGGTATGGTAAACTTTGCCGATGGGCTGGCCAGCGATATCACATCGGTGATGCTGTCGTAGAAGTACTGCCGTACAGTAGTATGTTCAAAATACGTCTTGGGAACTTCTTTTACATGGCCGATGGCTCCCCCTGTTTTGGCATCCACGAGGACATCTACTTCTTTCACCGTGCTTCCGAACCGATCGAGTACCCGCGGGGCAAACATAATAAGTAACACCACTCCCAAAGCGGCCACAGGGAGGGAGAGAACAAACAGCCTTCTTTTCTGAAAGAACACTACCAGTACTAGCGATACAAGAAGGGAAAGGAGTGATATACGGGAAACCGTCAGAAAGAGTACCCATGCGCCCAAAACCGATACAGCAAGTAGCATGGCCTGAAGTATCCGGTTTTTCATGCTGAACATAAGACTCATAACGATTGGAATAGTAAGGACAAGATACGCTGCCAGGTCATAGTGCCCGCCAAAGGTAGACGAAACCCGACCAAGCTTGGAGAGCGTCAGCGGTATACCTTTGGCAAACTCCTCGTTCATGGTGAGATATGCTACGAATCCCAAATATTTTTGGCCGATGCCATACAAACTTACGGCAAAAACGGTAAGCACCACTGCTCCCGAAACCCAAGCAA
>CAYHON010000076.1:0-1643 GCA_964358425.1 uncultured Candidatus Saccharibacteria bacterium
TAATCCCTAAGCTCACCGATCTCTATAAAGATTTTGGCATTGAGCTTCCCGTATCCACGAGGATACTCATTTCCGTTTCAACTTTTTTTGTCCATTTTTGGTGGCTGATGATTGCGGTGGCGGTGGGTTTGACCATTGGCTTCGGAAAATGGAAAAAAACGCCGATTGGTGAGGCGATGGTTGATAGTATCACACTCAAAATTCCATTATTTGGAGATTTGACGAAGAAAGTTCTTCTGGTTGAGTTTACCCGGACACTTGCTATGCTTATTAGTGCCGGCATTCATATATTAAAGGGCCTTCAGATACTTCGAAATTCATTGGGAAATGTCCTTTTCAGAAATGCCATTGATGAAATAAGTAAGAAGGTAGAAAAAGGATTTCCATTGGGGGAAACATTTGCCCATTACGCGGTCTTCCCTCCGATAGTTTCTCAAATGATGAAAGTAGGTGAAGAGACAGGGAAGCTTGATGATACCCTCGTTAAGCTATCGCGGTACTTTGAGAGTGAATCCGAACATCTGGTCCGGGGATTAACGACAGCCATAGAACCGATCATAATGGTTGTTTTGGGTGTGGGAGTAGGCTTTATCGTGATTTCTGTGATTACACCAATTTACAACTTGACAAGTCAGTTTAAATAGTGTTTTATAAATGTATGAGACAAAAAGGATTCACGCTCATTGAGCTTCTTATCGTCATTGCTCTTCTTGGTGCTCTTGCAGTAGGACTTCTTGCTACCATTGATCCGTTTGAACAACTGAAAAAAGGACGGGACACTTCACTTCGCAATACGACCGCTGAGTTTTATAATGCCAACCTTCGCTCGTATGCAACGAAGGGAAACTTTTTGTGGGGTACAGGATCACAATTCACGGCTAAGCCGGTAAACTCCATGGGGAGCGAGGTTACCGATCTCATTAATATGGGGGAGCTCAAAAATCGATTTATTGACTTGGCAGGGACAGCAAATTTAGCAAAGATTTATGTGACATCTACGGGCGCCGAGCAGGTTGCGGTTTGTTTTAAGCCGGAGTCTAAATCATTTCAGGAAGATCCGGTGACGATATTTGGTTCTGACGGCAACACATCAGGAACGACCTGCAAGGCCCAAACGTCAGGGACAAGCGGGACGGACTGCTACTACTGCGTGCAGTAAAATGATAGCGCTTCTTGTTGGGTTAGGGAGTTTTCTTTTTTTCCTCTTTTTTCAAGCTATCGGAATTTCCGGTGGTGATAGTGGCGATCTCGTAACGGCGGCTTTTGAATTTGGCGCCCCCCACCCTCCGGGGTATCCGCTATACACACTGTTGACGTGGGCGGCGACCAGAATTCCTCTTTTTACTCCGGCATGGCGAGCAGCGCTTGTTTCTTCCGTTCCTCATGCAGTAACTCTTGTTGTTGTCTATCTGTTGACCAAGCGGTTAAGCGGGAGTGTTCTTGCCGGACTATTTGCAGTCTTTATGCTTTTGGGGAATTATATTTTTTTCCTTTACAGCGTGACGCCTGAAGTGTTTGCCCTGTTTGACCTTTTTGTTATTCTCCTCATTTATTTTTTGAATTCTCCCTATCTTTTTGCTTTTCTCTTCGGGTTATCCCTTACCCATCACCATGTCATACTATTTCTTGTACCAGCGATTCTT
>CAYHON010000077.1:0-1631 GCA_964358425.1 uncultured Candidatus Saccharibacteria bacterium
CATGGCTATTGGATTCGGGCCTGGCTTCTTCTAGGGTTTTGAAGTCGTTTTGGGATCCGATCAGCCGGCGGGTGGGAGTGTATTCCTTTACTTCCGACCATTGCTTTGATTATTTGGGCTGTCGCTCCTCGGCCATTCTTGAAATTTCTTGAGATTTGGAAAATTGGGATTTGATTTGGATTTTTGGAGCTTGAAGATTGGGAAAAATTTAAAAATTCAAGCCATCGGGCTAACGGAATCTGGTATGCAAACCACTGATTCGCCCGACCTCAATTTATTGTTAAAATTTGTTTTTGTGTTCATTTCACAAAACAAACAACGCAATAAATCTGAAAAAAAGAATGGCTTGTTGTTTCCAAGAAAAAATCAAGAATCAAGGAATTTTTGCGAAAATTCTTGGAGATATGGATGGGAAATAACAAAAAGGGGCGACTGGCTTCTTCTAGGGTTTTGAAGTCGAATTGGAATCCGGACAACCGACAGGTGAAAGTGAATTCCAATACTTCCGACAATTGCAATGATAATTTGGGCTGTCGCTCCTCGGGCATTCTTCATGGTTGGCGCAGGTATTTTAGCCAGCCTCCTAGCATTTTTCCGATTTCTTGCAGGTCAGCTTCAATTTTTAAATATTGCCTAAGATTTATCCTATTATTTTCAAAGGCTAAGCGTATCAAAAGTTTAGCTAATTCATGTTTTGTTATAGCTTTTATTATTAATGGTTCACGGAACGATTTTGCGGTGAAGCTAGTTTCTGCACAAAGACCGATGAAGTCTAAAACTAACTGGTCAATTTTTTGTCCGAGTGTATATCGGTCGGGTTTGGGAAAATTTTGGATTGCGCCGAGTAAATATTTGTATATTTGGGCGCTTTTTGCAATAATCGGCGGTTCAAAATTTATATTTTGCATATGATTGAATATCAAAAATTAATTTCAATAAAGAATATTTTTAATGCCTGGCAAAAATTTTCGCTAGGTAAAACCGGTAAAAAAGAGGTGGTGGAGTTTTGGCGGAATTTGGAGAATAATCTTTTTGAATTGCATAACGAATTAAAAACAGGCGTTTATAAACCGCAACCTTATATTAAATTTATTGTTCGTGATCCGAAAGAGCGGATTATTCATAAGGCAAATGTGCGCGATCGTATAGTGCATCAATTAATTTATGATTACCTGCTGCCAATTTTTGAAAAAAGGTTTATTTTTGATTCTTATTCGTCGCGGACAGGCAAGGGGACGCATCGGGCGGTAAAAAGATTGCAGACGTTTTGCCATAAAATAAGCAGTAATAATAAACAATCCTGTTGGATTTTAAAATGCGATATTAAGAAATTTTTTGACAGCATTGACCATGATATTTTATTTTCTTTTATCAAAAAACGCATTGACAATCCGCTGGTTTTGGAAATTATTTCAAAAGTTATAAAAAGCTATGAAATTGGACCAAATAAAGGTTTGCCTTTGGGCAATTTAACAAGCCAACTTTTTGCCAATATTTATCTGCACGAGTTTGATTATTTTATCAAGCACGTTTTGCATTTGAAATATTATATTAGATTTAATGATGATTTTATAATTGCGTATAGCAGAAAATCATTTTTGGAATTGCAAAAAATATGCATTCAAAGTTTT
>CAYHON010000078.1:0-1613 GCA_964358425.1 uncultured Candidatus Saccharibacteria bacterium
GATGACAATCAGCCCAACAGGAACGGCCGCTGGCAACGCGATGTATCTTTTCAGAACTTTGCCAACGGTTTCTTTAAACTCGTCATCGCCTTCTGGCTCTCAACTTGGAGGCTCTAACAATACGATCTTTAAGTTTGACGTGGCGACTCCCAACGCGGGATTTAATGCCAAGATTAACTCCATCAAATTTTCTATTCACTCTTATTCCGGCGCCAGCTCATCTATTTTTGGCAGAACCTTCAAGCTTTATAAAAGCACCGACGAGTCAACGGTGATCGGCCAGGGGATATCTACTGCCAATAATATTGCGACCGACGCCACCGGCTGGGTAACTATTTATCCCAATCCCGCTTCCGAAATCGGCAACAATAGCACGGTAACCTATATCCTAAAAGCTGATACTTCTGCGCTGGATACAGATTCTCGTTCAAATCAGAATTTGTATATCAGTATTGAAAATGGAGATTTCTATTGGGACGATAGCTCGGGGATTAACACGACCAAAGGAGTTGTGGGATTGCCTGTTGCCGGAGGAGTGTTGTCTTATTAAGTCATTAATCGGTTTGAAAAGATAAGTTATCTGCAGAGCTGGCAGGGACTACCCCGCCAGTTTTGTTTGCGCGGATACTTGAATTTTGCCGGGAATTTTTGTATAATACACCACGCTATTTATGCCAGAAAATTTTATAAAAATCAGGGGAGCCCGCGTCCATAATCTCAAAAACGTTGATGTGGATATTCCTAAAAATAAACTGGTGGTTATCACCGGCATTTCGGGTTCGGGAAAATCTTCTTTGGCCTTTGACACTCTTTACGCCGAGGGCCAGAGAAGATATGTGGAATCGCTCTCGGCTTACGCCCGCCAGTTTTTGGGGATAATGGACAAGCCCGATGTTGATAAAATAGAGGGGATATCCCCGGCAATTTCCATTGACCAAAGAAAAGCGGTGCACAACCCCCGTTCTACCGTGGGAACGATGACCGAGATTTACGATTACCTCCGTCTTTTGTTTGCCAGGGTGGGCCTGCCTCACTGTCCAAAATGCGGCCGGGAAATTTCCCGCCAAACCATAGACCAGATTACCAGCCAAGTTTTAAAAATACCAAAAGGCACAGAAATTGTAATTTTGGGTCCGGCCATCCGCGCCAAAAAAGGAGAACATCACGGGACGCTGGAAGAAATCCAGAAAGCCGGTTTTGTCAGGGTCAGGATTGATGGAATAATTTTTCGCGCCGAAGAAGCCTTAGAAAAAGGAATTGATAAAAATAAAAAACACGATATTGAAGTGGTGGTAGACAGGCTGGTCCTGGATAAAGATTTGGATAAATCAAGATTGGTGGATTCTTTGGAAACCGCTTTAAAACTTGGCAAAGGCATAGTGATAATAGCCGCCAAAGATAAAGATGAAATATTTTCTGAAAATTTCGCCTGTGAGTCCTGCGGCATATCTTTGTCGGAACTTGAGCCGCGACTTTTTTCTTTCAATTCACCCTTTGGAGCTTGCCCATCCTGCCAGGGCCTGGGAGAAAGGTTGATAGTTGATCCGAAATTGGTAGTACCCAACCAAAATTTGACTCTAGACGAAGGCGCGATTAAGCCTTGGGCGCGCGCT
>CAYHON010000079.1:0-1596 GCA_964358425.1 uncultured Candidatus Saccharibacteria bacterium
ATGCAGAAGGATCATACTACCTTAAAAATCCCCGAAAGGGTGTTGGAAAAGTTGTTATTTCTCTTTTCGAAATCCAAACGTACGATAAAAACATATTACTCTCAACCAAAAGAAAACTTACCTCGCTTAACATCGACTCAAACATCAGCAAGTCCAGATCCGCAGGCTATATAGATAAACGCGGGGTAATAACAAATAAAGATTGCTGGCGAATTGTAGTCAACAAAAAACAATTTCTTTGGAATTTTATCAAGCTGATCGAGCCATACCACAAGCACGTCAATAAAATCCGAAATTTAACTTCTGTAAAGCAAAATATCCTTCTCAGAAATAAATTGCCTTACTGTAAACCTATTTCTCTTTAGTAATCCATGCCCATTCCGCCACCGCCAGGAGGCATCATTGGACCCTGCTTTTCCGGCTCTTTTATGTCTGTAATGAGAGCTTCGGTCGTCAATATCATCATCCCGACCGAGACGGCGTTTTGGACTGCCGACCGCGTGACTTTCACCGGATCGATGATACCGGAAGCAATCATCGAACCAAATTCCATGGTCATTGCGTTGAATCCAAAATCGGCGCCGCTTTTGTTTTCCTCAATGGATTTTAAAACCCATCCGGCATCTGCTCCGGCATTCGCCGCGATCATGCGGGTTGGTTCTCCTAACGATCCGTAGAGAATATCCACACCGGTCTGTTCATCTTTGACCGTAAGCGTCTCCTTAAATTTGAGTAACGCTGCGCGGGCTTTGAGAAGCGCCACCCCGCCTCCGGGAACGATACCCTCCTCAAGTGCGGCTTTGGTCGCTGCCACTGCGTCGTTGACGCGTTCCTTCTTGTCTTTAAGTTCAATTTCAGTTGCCGCTCCCACGTTGATGACTGCTACACCTCCGGCAAGTTTTGCCAGTCTCTCTTGGAATTTTTCGCGATCAAAGTCACTCGTTGTCTCGTCAATAGCGCGTCTGATGTTGGCAATACGGGCTTGAACGGCCGCTTTGGTTCCTTTGCCGCCGATAATCCGGGTGTTTTCTTTGTCCGCCCAGACTTTGTCTGCTCTGCCGCAATCTTCTACCGTCACATTATCGAGTTTCCGCCCGGTATCTTCGGAAATCACGGTGCCTCCCGTGAGAATTGCAATATCCTCGAGCATTTCTTTCCGTCTGTCTCCAAATCCCGGTGCTTTGATCGCAAGCACGTTAATCGTACCCCGAAGTTTATTGACCACCAGGGTGGCCAAAGCCTCGCCGTCAATCTCGTCAGCAATGATAACTAAATTTTTGCTGACTTTGACGAACGCTTCGAGAAACGGCAACATATCAGCGATTGCCGAAATCTTTTTGTCCGTGATCAGGATGTACGGATCGGAAATTTCCGCTTCCATCCTCTCGGCATTGGTGACGAAATACGCAGAAGCATAGCCTTTGTCAAACTCCATGCCTTCTTTGTACTCGATCTCCATGGTAAGCCCTTTGCCTTCTTCCACGGTGACGACACCATCTTTGCCGACTTTGGTGAGTGCCTCAGCAATGAGAGCACCGATTTTTTCATCCTGAGCGGATATAGTTGCAACTTTGGCCACATCTGCGTCTTTTATGG
>CAYHON010000080.1:0-1593 GCA_964358425.1 uncultured Candidatus Saccharibacteria bacterium
GGCATCGCAGATGGCGCTGGATATGGTGAGGAGGCACTTGATTGCCTAACCCGGACAAGCCGTAACCAACAGGCAAATACTATAAGGCGTCTCTCGCAAAGCCGCAAAGGACGCAAAGGAAATCTTTAAGTCCTGGTTATTAAACAGAATGATTTGCTTCTCTTTGCGGGCTTGGCGTCTTTGCGCGAAATATTTTTGCTGTTTTGAGTAGAATTTTTATTAGTTACTACGTGAGACAGACGAGTGACGAGGGACGCAATATCGGCTATCGATCATAAATGTTCATGAGACTGTTCATCGCCATAGAGGTCCCCGAGGTTGTAAAAAAAGAACTGGCCGTGGCTCAGGGCAGGCTCAGGGTCGCGGGTGTGGATGCAAGCTGGACCCGGGCAGAGGGTATGCACCTGACGCTGAAATTCCTGGGTGAGGTGACGGATCAGCAGGTTCCTGAGATCATGAGCAATCTTCGAAAGGCAGCGGAAGGAATTGGGCCGCTCGGGCTTACTGTTTCCGGAGTCGGGACTTTTCCAAATCCAAAAAATGCGCGGGTTGTCTGGATCGGGCTTGCCGGGGACATCGAGAAACTCACGCGGCTCCAGGTTGCTGTTGAAAATGCCATGGTCCTTATCGGCATGGCGCGCGAGGAACGGAAGTTCACTCCGCACCTTACACTCGGCAGGATCAAGAACATTCGGTCCCGTGACAGGTGGGTCACAACATTGGAAAAGGTCAAGGAAATCAGCCTGCCGGAGTTTAAAGTGACCTCCGTCAGCCTCATGCAGAGTGAGCTTAGGCCTGCCGGCGCTGTATATACGGAGATGGGGTGCGTGGAGCTTCAATAAACGATAGACGAGAGAAGCGAGACGATGGACGAGGGACGAAAATGCGTCCATCGGACGATTTATAAGGAGTGAAAGGAGATTCATTCATGGCGGATAAGGATAAATTGAAAGCGCTGGAACTGGCGGTGGGCCAGATCGAAAAACAGTTCGGCAAGGGTTCCATCATGCGTCTGGGCAGGGAGGAAGTTCCCGCGGGGATTCCCGCGATATCCACCGGATCTCTGGGCCTGGACATTGCACTCGGTGTGGGCGGTGTGCCGCGCGGCAGGATCGTCGAGATTTACGGCCCCGAGTCCTCGGGAAAGACAACGTTGGCGCTCCATATCCTGGCCGAGGCGCAGAAGGCGGGCGGTCAGGTTGCTTTCATCGATGCGGAACATGCGCTTGATGTGACGTACGCGCGCAAGCTCGGCGTGCATACCGACGACCTTCTCATCTCCCAGCCCGATACGGGCGAGCAGGCGCTCGAGATCACGGAAACGCTCGTGCGGAGCGGCGCCATCGACGTGATCGTCGTCGATTCCGTCGCGGCGCTCACGCCGCGGGCCGAGATCGAAGGCGAGATGGGCGATGCCCACATGGGACTCCAGGCGAGGCTCATGAGCCAGGCGCTCAGAAAGCTCACCGGCGCCATCAGCAAGTCGGCAACGACGCTCATCTTCATCAACCAGATCCGTATGAAGATCGGGGTGATGTTCGGGAACCCCGAGACCACTACGGGCGGAAACGCGCTCAAGTTCTACGCCTCGGT
>CAYHON010000081.1:0-1585 GCA_964358425.1 uncultured Candidatus Saccharibacteria bacterium
CGTCTCAAATGCGCCGCGGCACGAAACACTCGCTTGTCTTCGGTGCGTTGCTCGGCCGTAATCTTGCCGGATTCTTCCACAAACACCATCACGTCTTTTTCATACTTTGTGCCTTCTACCAACTGTTTAACCAGTGGGTGTTCCGGTGCAATCACCATAAACGTATCGGCAAAACACCAGATTGGGTAAGCCGAAAAAGCATCCAGTTGGATATCCATGCCCTCGACCTTGTGGAACAGGCGCATCCCCTCCTTCTTCCCGATCCAATTCCGCTGCATCTCCAAAATACCTTTGGGCCAATCGAGTGGACGCTTGCGTTCACTCGCCCTGAGCGTAGTCGAAGGGCCTCCATCTAAATCACTCAACAATCTTTCTGCATACGCCGTTATCTTCATCACCCACTGGGGTAAGAGCTTCTTCCCTACGATCGTCCCACACCGCTCGTGACTACCATCCGCCAGCACTTCTTCATTCGCAAGCCCAGTTTTACACTTGGGACACCAGTTAATGGCCACTTTTTCCCGAAAAACTAATCGTTTTTCGGGAACCCCTAGCGAAGCCGTAGGCGAAGTGGGGCCGTGACTTTTGTACAACTGTAAAAAAATCCACTGGGTAATGGCGTAATATTGTGGATCAGATGTCGCAAACTCTCGCTCCCAATCAAAATCCAGGCTCAAATTCTGCATTTGTTTCTTAAAGTTAGCGTAGTTGTGGGGTACCATCTCTTGTGGCATTTTGTGGGCTTTAATCGCCGCATTCTCCGCCGGCAGCCCAAACGCATCCCACCCCATCGGCGACATGACTTTGTCGCCTTTCATCTTGAAGTAGCGGGCCATCACGTCGCAGGCAGTAAAAATCCGCACGTGCCCCACGTGGAGCCCTTCACCAGATGGGTAAGGGAACATGCCCAGGACATACGTCTTCTTCATACCCGCTATTCTATACCAAATTATTCCCAACAGAAAAACTGTACTGCCCCTGTCTCAGTGTCTACTGCGTTCAGAACACATGGCTCGCCATTTCGCGTCATGGTCACTTCGCTAAAATCTGGAGCGAAATTTAACACCATGCCATGCGATGGCGCTTGCACAACTACTGCAAACATGCCCACTCCAGGTATTTCAAATGATCCAAAGATATTCCCACCATAATTTAGTACATAATTGCTAGCTTCATCACTTTTAGATTTAACGTCAATCATGGCTTGCGGAATTACATCCATATCGTACGGATCCTTGGTTTCTAGATTTTCAACAATCACTTGTAATAACGTCGCTCCATCAGCCAATTCACCAACAGGAACAAGTCCTCCTGGCATCCACTTTGGCTCACTCTCCACGCTCATCACCTGCTGACCCTCTCGGCACCCCACCAACATAAGCGCCAAAGCTAAAAAGTAAATTGTCTTGCTCTTCATTAATTCCTCCCTTCCTTCCCTACACTTTCCATCTTCTCACACTTAGTTCTTCCGTTCTCTTCCTCGCATTCGTATTGCGTACTAACTGCTGTTTCTGTGTTGACTACTTGAATTTCTCACACTTAGTTCTTCCGTTCTCTTCCTCGCATTCGTATTGCGTACTAACTG
>CAYHON010000082.1:0-1570 GCA_964358425.1 uncultured Candidatus Saccharibacteria bacterium
AGAGCCAGCGGTGAACTGCAGGTTTGTTGCAATAAACACACGATCCCTTCTCTTCTTTGGTATCCAGAGGCAGACAACGCGTCGAAGCTTTGGTTTCTTGTTTGATTTTTTCCTCGCACGCGGTATCTTCACACCAAAACGCCCGAATGAATCCGCGGGTTGACTTCATGATCGTCTTAAATTCATCAAACGATGTTACCTCGCGCGTATTTTCATCTAAGAATGCTTTTGTCTTCCCAAAAAGAGCTTTTTGCATCTCGTTCAGCAATTTTATTGTTTCCGCTACTACGACTTCTCTTCGAATATTTAACTTTTCTAAAGTATCTCTTCTTGCAACCGTTACGATTTTAGAGTCAACCTCAGTATCCCCTATTTCAAATCGAAGCGGTACTCCTTTGACCTCCCATTTGTTAAATTTTCTTCCGGGGGACTCTGAAGATTCTTCAAACATTTCGTCTATCTGTGTTTTCGCATCAATACGCACTCGAATGCCTTTATCTGTCAATTCCTTTTCAATACTTTTTGCATACTTATAAAGATCTCTGGCACTTTCAAGCGCATTCTTTTTCACGACTCGGCTATTGATAGGAATAATCATTACCTGTATGGGTGCTAATTTTGGAGTCAACACAAGCCCGTTGTCATCACCATGGGTTAAAAAAAGCCCGCCGAGACTTCTGGTGGATAATCCCCACGATGTCTGCCAAACAAAATCTTCTTTTCCCTCCCGATTTTGAAAATGTATATCAAATGGCTTGGAAAAATTTTGTCCTAAGTTATGTGAAGTAGCTCCTTGAAGAGCCTTACCGTCGGGCATGAGCGCTTCCACAGTGTATGTGGTTTTAGCACCGGCAAATTTTTCTGTAGTACTTTTTGTGCCCAAGTAAACCGGCATGGCATAATAATCCTCATAGAGCACTCGATACCACTCAAGCGCTTTGCGTGCCATCTCAATTGCGCCTTTTTCATCCTCATGGGCAGTGTGCCCCTCCTGCCATAGAAATTCTGTGGTTCGTAAAAACAAGTACGTTCTCTTTTCCCACCGAACAACGTTATTCCATTGGTTGATGAGAACCGGCAAGTCACGCCAACTATGAATCCATTTTGCATACATCGTGTACATAATCGTTTCTGACGTAGGTCGTACTACCAGGGGATCCTTTAGTTGCTCTCCGCCGCCAACGGTAACGATAGCAAGCTCCGGAGAGAAGCCTTTGATATGTTCTTTTTCTTTTTCAAGAAGCGAATATGGGATAAAAAGCGGAAAGTATGCATTCTCTACACCTGCAGATTTCATCATGCGGTTAAAAATTTCCTGAACGTGTTCCCAAAGAGCATAGCCGTACTGTCGGATCACCATACACCCTTTCACCGGCGCGTAATCGGCAAGCTCTGCCTTTAGCACCACATCGGTGTACCAGTCAGAAATATTTTCGCTTTTTTTCTTGAGTTCCTTTTTTTCAAACGTTGCCATAGGTATTAATATCTAGTATATCCTTCTAGTATATCCTATCCGCAGATGATGGTGTATACCCATCTTACTCAGGTTTGCAGCCCGATAGGGCGAAAA
>CAYHON010000083.1:0-1546 GCA_964358425.1 uncultured Candidatus Saccharibacteria bacterium
TCATTCCGCGAAGATTAATAATATAGTTATGCCTGAACTGGATACGTGTGGATAAATCACTCCAAATGCGTCGTGTTTCCTCGGTCTTTTGCCATATTTACTACGTGAAGATACTTATCAATATTTAAAATAATGGTTTTTGCCGCGTCACGAGTTTTTTTTATCAATTCCCGATCGGTTAATTTTGCTAACCGCAAACCCATTTCTCCGCTCTGCTCAATACCATAGACTTCTCCGGGCCCGCGCATTTCCAAATCTTTTTCCGCCAATTTAAAGCCGTCGCTATTTTTTTCAAAAAATTCCAGTCTTTCTTTGGTTTTTTCCGAAAAAGAATTGTAAAAAAGCAGACAATAAGACTGGTGCTCTGATCGGCCAACCCGGCCTCTAAACTGATGGAGTTGAGCCAAGCCAAAACTTTCCGCGCCTTCTATCATCATTACGCCGGCGTTGGGAATGTCTATGCCAACTTCAACTACCGAAGTAGCAATCAACAAATCAAGCTCCCCCGCCTTAAATTTAGCCATCGTCTTTTCCTTCTCATCTGATTTTAATTTGCCGTGCAAAAAACCCGCGCGCAAATCAGGAAAAATTTTTTCTGATAATTTTTTGTACTCCGCCATTACGGATTTTTTGTCTCCGCTGTCATTCCCAACTTGATTGGGAATCCAGTGTCCGATTAAATTATCTGGATTCCCGCTTTCGGCGGGAATGACACCCTCGCCTTCCTCCGCGTGAATCAGCGGACAAATCACAAAAATCTGCCGGCCCAACTTTACCTGCTCTCGGATAAAACCATAGGCCTTGTTTCTTTTTTCCTGACCGACAATTTTAGTAATAATTTTTTTTCTTCCAGGCGGCAATTCATTTATAATAGAGATATCCAGATCACCGTAAATCATCAATGCCAAAGAGCGTGGAATTGGCGTGGCCGTCATGCTTAAAAAGTTGACACCCCGGCCTTTTTCTTTGATTAATTTTCTCTGCTCCACGCCAAACCGATGCTGTTCGTCCACAACCACTAAGCCCAAATTTTTTCCGCCAGAAGCGGATCCGCCTTTGGCGGAAAAAACGACGCTCTCTGAAAGCAAGGCATGCGTGCCGACGATGATATTTATTTCTCCGGTTTTTAATTGAGCCAGCAATTTTTTCTTTTGGCTTGCGACCGTCTTTTTTGTCATCCCGAACGTATGTGAGGGATCTCTATCCTCCCCTCCTTTCCAAGGAGGGGTTAGGGGTGGTTTGCCGTCGATTGCGGCCAACACTTCGGCAACCCCCTCTTCGCTCCCCCTTGGTAAGGGGGAGATGACAACGGACAGAGATTCCTCTTCGTCCCGCTGTGGCAGGACTCGCTCGGAATGACAATTAAGCGCTTTTGATTGGCTCCCTGTCAACAACCCGATATTTACATTCAATCCTTTGAACAAATTACCCAGCGAATTATAATGCTGAATCGCCAATATTTCGGTGGGCGCCATCAACGCCGATTGATAGCCGTTTAAAAAATTATTATACATAGCCATAGCCGCTACTACGGTTTTTCCAGAGC